>QNCH01000185.1 GCA_003645745.1 Candidatus Omnitrophota bacterium | reverse complement strand
CTAACAGTAGCTCTTTGTTGGAATAATAAGAACATAGATTAACATGGCCTTGTTCTTTTTTGGAAAAATTAGTCAAAATTTGTTGAAAAAGCATTTTGGAATTTCTATTTAGGAGTTGGGGTATAGAATGAGGGTTTGCATATTCTAATTACATTTTTATAGTTGAAATCATTGACAGGCCTTCTTTAATATGCTATATTTAAGGTGGCTACAAAAGTAGCTACAAAAGGAGGTGGTTAATATGAAATTTGTTAATGTAAGAGAACTTAAAAATAAAACATCAAGCACACTTCATGATGCTGAAAACGGGGATGATGTTATTGTTACTTTAAGGGGAAAGCCCTATGCTGTTATTCATCATCTTGCGGAAAATGAAATTGAAGACTATCTTCTTCTCAATCATCCAGAATTTAAAAAGAAACTCAAAAATGCTTATAAGGAATATTTGGATGGAGAGATTGTAGATATTGATAAACTGATCAAAAAAACAGAGAGGGACATTGGAAGAATTTAAAATTGTCTTTACTAAAGTTGCTGAGAAGGGGATTAATACACTAGACACAAAAACAAAATATAAGATTTTTCAGTGCGCAAAAGGATTAGAGGCATCACCATTTCCCAGAGGTGATACGATCAAAAAATTTAAAGGGTCGAAAATTTCCCTTTATCGTTTAAGAGTTGGTGACTTTCGTGTTGTTTACCATATAGACCGTAGAAAAATTGCAATTCTTTTTATTACAGACAGAAAGGATTTAGAAAAAAAGCTAAAGGCATTTTTATAGATAAAAAAAGATTCCCTATTACGTTTGAGTATAAATTTGACGTAAGCTTGATTTTAAGTTAGAATTATATAGTTATGGCAAAACTGGTTGTGCAGAAATATGGCGGAACTTCTGTGGCTAATGTGTCGCGGATAATGAAGGTAGCAAGACGCGTAGTAAGTGTTAAAAGGGCAGGCTGTAATGTTGTTGTTGTTGTGTCTGCTTTAGGAGATACTACGGATAAGTTAATTGAGCTTGCGCATAAAATTACACCGTTTCCCAATGAACGGGAATTTGATATGCTGATTTCTACCGGGGAACAAGTTTCTGTTGCTTTATTAGCTATGGCTATTCATAAAATAGGCGTGCAGGCAATTTCTTTTACTGGCGCTCAAGTGGAGATTATTACAGATTCAAGTTTCACAAAAGCAAGAATTTTAAATATTAATACTAAGAAAATTGAAGCAGAGTTAAAAAAGAATAAAATAGTTATTATTGCCGGATTTCAGGGCATAACAGTTAATAATGATATTACTACTCTTGGCAGAGGCGGTTCAAATCTTACTGCTGTGGCAATAAGTAAAGTGTTGGGCGCTGATGTTTGTGAGATGAATACTGATGTAGAAGGCGTGTTTACTGCTGATCCAAGAGTTGTAAAGAACGCGGTAAAATTAGATGTTTTAAGTTATGACGAAATGCTGGAAATAGCTTCTCTGGGATCTCAGGTGTTGCAGCCGCGGTCCGTAATTTTTGCTAAAAAATTTAATGTGCCGATTTGTGTACGCTCCAGTTTTAGCAAAGGAAAAGGCACTTATATTACTCAGGAGACAAAAGCAATGATGGAAGGTATGGTAATTTCAGGCGTAACATATGATCAGAGGGAAGTTAAAATTACTATTTGTGACGTGCCTGACCGCAAAGGCATTGCAGCGCGGATTTTTAATACTTTGTCTAAAGAACAAATAAACGTGGATATGATTATTCAGAATGTCAGCCGTACAGGGTGTACTGATATTTCTTTTACTGTGCCTAAAACAAGTTTTAATAAGACTTTGCAAACAGCTAAGCAGATTGTTAAAGATGTAAAAGCTGGTAAGGTTGTTTATGACCAGGATATTGCTAAAGTATCAATTGTTGGTGTAGGTATGAAAAGCCATTATGGTGTTGCAGCGCAGATGTTTGGGGCTTTAGCAGAAAAAAATATTAATATTGAGATGATTTCAACTTCTGAAATTAGTATTTCCTGTGTGATCAAAAAGGAAAAGGCGCTTATTGCGGTAAGGGCTTTGCACAAGGTCTTTGGGCTGGAAAAAATTTCAAAAACAATAAAAAAAGAGGCGTTTTAAATGTATAAAGTGGCTATCTATGATACAACTTTGCGTGACGGAGCGCAAACAGAAGGAATATCTTATTCTGTAAATGATAAAATTTTAATTGCCAAAAAATTGGACGCATTAGGTATTGATTTTATTGAAGGAGGATGGCCTGGGGCTAATCCTAAAGATATGGAATTTTTTACAAAAATAAAAAAAATTCGTTTTAAAAAAGCAAAATTAGTTGCTTTTGGCAGTACCAGGCGTAAAAATAAAAAGCCGGAACAGGACTTGATTTTAAAAGGTTTAGTTGATGCCGGAGCTGAATATGTTACAATTTTCGGCAAAACATGGGATTTGCATGTGCGTGATGTTTTAAAAGCATCTTTAGATGAAAATCTGCGCATGATTGATGATACAATTAAATATTTAAAATCAAAAGGATTGCGTGTATTTTTTGACGCAGAGCATTTTTTTGACGGATACAAAAGTAATCCTGACTATGCTTTAAAAACTATTCTTAAAGCAGAACAGGCTGGAGCAGAAGCGATTATATTGTGTGATACAAACGGCGGAACAATTACTTCCAAGTTATCAGAAATTGTGCGTGTTGCCAGGCAGCAGGTGGGTGTTAATTTAGGGATTCATGTACATAATGATGCGTGTATGGCAGTGGCAAATACTATAGCTGCTGTGCAGGCAGGATGCAGGCATGTGCAGGGCACGGTAAATGGGTATGGAGAACGCTGCGGTAATGCTGATATTTGCGCGGTAATTGCGTGTTTAAAATTAAAATTAGGGATTAATTGTATTAGTAACGCAGGTTTGCGGGACATTACTGAAGCTTCTCATTATATTAGTGAAGTGAGTAATATGAAACAGCAGGATAACCAGCCTTTTACAGGCGTTTCTGCTTTTGCTCATAAAGCGGGTGTGCATATAAACGCAATGCTTAAAAATAGTTTAACTTATGAACATATTAATCCTGAACTTATTGGCAATCAGCGCAGGTTTTTAAATTCAGAACTTTCCGGTGCTACTGGGATTATGTCTAAAGTTAAAGAGTTTTCTTATAATTTAACAAAAGATGACCCAGCTACAAAGAATTTACATAAACTTGTGCAGAAACTTGAATACGAAGGGTTTCAATTTGAAGCAGCAGAAGCATCATTTGAATTATTAATTAAAAGGACTTTGAAAAAATATAAGAAATTTTTTGAGTTACAGGGGTTTCGTGTAATTGTGGAAAGGCAAAAAGATAATCGGTTAATTTCTGAAGCTACTGTTAAACTAAAGGTAAATAATATATTGGAATATACAGTGAGTGAAGGCGATGGTCCT
>QNCH01000184.1 GCA_003645745.1 Candidatus Omnitrophota bacterium | reverse complement strand
TGGATGTTACACTTATGATGCAAAAAGATTCTGTTAGGGGGCGTATATTAGATAACCCGTTAACATTAACTTTATCCAATACAGTGTTTATGCGTAATTAGGTTTTGCTGAAAAAAGACAGGAAACCTATTACGTTTGAGGATAACATTGAGTATATATCTATTCTTAAGGAGGGGAATTAATGATGGATAAAAAGGTTAAATGTGTTTTTATTTCAGGAATAATTTTGTTTGCAATGATTTTTGTTTGGGGGATTAAAGATATTCTGAATGTTAAAGAAAAACATAATGATTCTGCGGCAGTAAGTATAAATGAAAGTAATACAAATAAAAAGGATTCATTTTTAGAGGATTCTGAGATTGAATCAGCAATTAAGTTAAGCCCTGCAGAGCAGTTAAAAGCTAAAGAGCAGTTAGCAGTAACAGGGCACAGTTATTATTATCCTAAAAAGCAGGTTAAATTTGTTGACCCTTATGATGTTGAGATGCTTGAGCCTGTGGAAGAGGATATAGAATTTGAAGAGAGACAAAGATTATTGGAGGAGGAGGAAGAAGAGTATTATTGAGCAGCAACAAAATTGAAATGGTGTGCTGAAGTACGTTTGAGTATAAAGTGTTGTGAGAAGAAAGGTGTGTGATTAAAAATGCAGATATTTGAGAAAAAAGGCACAATTTTGTTTAGTACGTGTGTGGTAATATTGGTAATTGTTGGTGTAATGATTGGTTTTTTTACTATAGTATCTAAAGAGAATGTATTTATTGCTAAACAAAATGATCGGTTAAAAGCTTTTAATTTTGCGGAAAAAGGTATCGCTTATGCGTATAATGAGTGCTATCACTTAGCATGGCAATGGTACACACATAAATGGAATAAAAAGAAAAATAAGCTTTTACCCCTCGCTGCTGATGACGTAGCTTATCATCAGACTGTCAGGCCTGATTGTAAGTTTGATGCTCAGGGTTTTTATGTGGCAGACAATGGGGAATTTATGGTTAAAGCTTATCCTAATCCAAAAGATTCTGATGATACAGTGATTGTGTGTAAGGGGATAAGTGGCCTAGAGGAAAAGGTAATAGTTTATCATTTAGCAAGAAATAGAAGTCATCAGTTTTTTTATTATTCTCCTTATACTTTAAATCTTTTTGACGCTGTAGGCAATTACGCGCAGGTTAATGGTGGGGAAATTCACAGTAATGGCAATATTGTACTTGACAACAATATTAAATTAGAGAATATTTCAAAAATGAGTACTGGAAAAACAGGCTCAGTTAAATATGCAGTAGAACAACAATATGCAGCGCCGCATCTTGCTGATATTTTAGACGGTGTAATTGATGGAAAAGCTCCAATTCAGCCATTAGATAATCCTTTGCCTTTATATAGGAATGGGTTAGTGGTTCCGCCTGATCCTGGCCCGTTTGGGAGATTTTATTCAAAAGGCCCAAACACAAGATACTGGACATGGAAAACACTTTCTTATCACTTTTCCGGTACGCCTAACGGGTACCGGGATCAGAGGGGTGCTTTTATGAATAATGAGTGGCATTTCTCCGGCAGTAAAATGCCTGAATATGATCTGCCGCCTGGAGGAAAAGTCCCTGTCTCTGGTGTTGTTAATGACAGCGGCAAGACTTTGAATTGGCAGAATTTTTGGATTAAGCCTTATAAAACAGATAAGAATGGTAATCAGATTGCCACAAAATGGATAGAAATACCCTCAACATTGCCCCAGACTTGGCTCTGGCAAAAATATATAGAAATGGATGCAACTGATCAGCCAGTCACATTTTATCTTGCTAAAGACCCGGCTAAAACAGATGTAGCTAATACTTATTGGATTATTAATAAGGCTAATGACGTAGAGCAAGTCAGCCTTAAGGCTCATCCTGAGGCAAAGTCATATTGGGATATGTTTAAGTCGAATGAGTATTGGACCACACAACCATGGAAGGCTAAAGAAAAATTTATCGGCAATTTTAATCCGGAAATGGCTGATGGAAAATATGCAGATGATCTTTCGCTTTTAGGCGGCAAAGAAAAAGTTGAACATCTTAATTCTTATCTGCAGAAAAAAGAATGGAAAAAATTCCTGAAAGCTTCTAATTTAAAAAAGATTTTGTGTGATGGGCGCACAGGCGGGAAAAATATTTATCCACCTGATTTTACAAGCAGTTATAAAACACTAGCAAAAAAAGATGGTATTTTCATTGATTTAGTTGGTTTTGATGGTGAATTTAACGATTATAACGAATGGGACACTCTGCTTAAAAAAAGTATTCAAGATGCGGTAGTTAAGCTTAATGCTGGAGCTGGAGGAAATGTCGCGCAAGAGAAAAGTTTTATTAATTGCTGGACAGATAAACGTTCCAGGGTATTAGAAATAGACCTGGCAAAATGGAAGACTAAAGGTTCTTTTCCGCATAACGGTGTATTTTATACTAAGGTGCCTGTACGGTTTATAAATGCAGAGGAACTGCCGCGCTCAAAAACAGATTACGGTTTTACAGTAGTAGGCGAAGAGAATATTTATTTAAAAGGGGATTATAACACGCAGAAATGGACAACCAGTTCGATTGTTTGCAAAAAGCGGGTTTTTACTCTTTCTGATGATTTTAATGATCCGCAGGATGCTCCAGCGCCGCAAATGTACCCTGATTATCCTTATCTTTATGTGGTTAAAAATGCAGCAGGGGACTATGTTGAAGCTGATGTTGATAATGGCGGGGGCATCTGGGTATGGCAGCAGATGTTAGACTCCGATGGAAGCGCTGATGATATTAATTGTTATCCCCTAATAAGTGATACACAACAGAAAAAGTTATATGATTATATAGATGCTAAACAAGTCGCATATGCTGTGTGGAGGAATGGAATGAAAGGTATTTCTACATTTAATTGGCCGGCTTCAGGGGAAAGCCATACTTTTGCTCCTCCGCCAAATAAAGTAACTAAGACGCATACGTATAATTGTTTTATTGCTTCGCATCGCTGGGTAGAGAGTGACCACAAAAATAGAGGTAATATTCTTGAAGACTGGCAGAAATTTAAACGTGTATTAAATGGCGCTTATTTTGTTATTCCTAAAGATGGATTTACGGCTGAGAAATATGTTGATTACGTTAAGGGGAATGGACTCTATTATAGCAAAAAGGGCCGGCGTGTTGATACGAAAATGTATACCTGGATAGACTATATCAATAAAAGGGCATATAATGAGATTGGCCTTAGTGTGTATGGAGCATTAACAGATGTTATATATGATTCGCGGTTTTTAACTGCAGGGACTTCTCCAGCTGATGTTTTTTTTGGCGGAAATGTGAACTTATGGGGAGAAAGTTCTCCTGATTTTTTTGCGCAAACAGATTTTTAATGGCTTTTTTACGTAAAATCCTGTTAAGATAAAAATAGATTCCCTGCAAGCAGGA
>QNCH01000183.1 GCA_003645745.1 Candidatus Omnitrophota bacterium | reverse complement strand
ATCAATAATTTTATAGCCTAATTTTTTGGCCTGGTTGTATACGCTTAACGGAGCGCCATGCGCGCGGATAATTAATGTATCAGGAGAGTTCATTTCTAAATTATTGATTTTTTTTATGCCTGCCCTACGTATATCGCTGACTACTCTTGGGTTGTGTACAATGTCTCCGAGCATATAAATAGATTTATTTGTTTTTGCTGTATCTATCGCTAATTGAATTGCTCTGCGCACTCCAAAACAAAAACCAGCGCTTTTTGCTATGGTTATTTTTCGCATTAATTTTGTAAGCCTTTTATATAAGAATTCGCATAAGAGCTGATTATTTTTTTATATTTTTCAGACATTTTTGAGCTTTTGAGTAAGTTATCTGCTTGCAGCATAAGTTGTTTAATTGTATTGTTAGTTTGTGCTAATGCTTCGGTTTTTATGATTATTTTTCGTATTTTTTGTAAATCAGAAAAGTTTAAATTTTTGTTTCCTAAACAAAAATTGATAAATTTACGTTCAGAAATGTTCGCTTTTTGATAAGTTAGAAAAATAGGCAATGTTTTTTTAGCTTCTATAAGGTCACTTAAAACAGATTTACCGATTTTTTTGCTATTTCCGAACAAGCCGATTAAATCGTCATAAATTTGGAATGCTTCACCTAGGAATCCTCCGTAATCAGACATAAGCTCTGCTTGTTTTTTATTTGCTCCTGCTAAGATACAGCCGCAGGCAAGCGGAGATTTAAAAGTATATTCTGCTGTTTTGAGCTGGTAGTTTAATCTGATTTCTTCTAAACTGATCTCTTTTATTTTGATTAAACTGTTTAGCACATCTTTAATCTCTCCCGCGCCGGTAAGTGTGACAGATTGTAAAAATATTTTTAAAGCAGTTTCTTTATTTTTTTGGGTAGTGTTTATACTCAAAAAAGCTTCAATTGCTAAAGAAAAAATAATATCAGCGCTGACAATTGCGATGCTTTTTCCCATTTCTTCATTTTTTTTTAAGTTGGCAGCAAATATTTTATGTATGGTCGGCTTGCCTCTTCTGGTCGCGGAATTGTCAATAATATCATCATGGATAAGCAGAAAATCATGTAACAGCTCAAATGCCAGAGAAGTTTCGATGATTTGTTTATTTAGCCTTTTGCCCCCATATCCTGAATAAGCAAGTAAAAATAAGATAGGCCGGATACGTTTTCCGTTACGAAGAATAAACTCTTCAATTGCTTTGCTTAAAAATTTGTTTATATCGTTAAGCTTATATATTTTTATTCTGCAAGTAACGTATTCTTTTAATCTATGGTTGATTTTAGTTTTAAGGCTTGAATTCATATTTTAATATCATACTATAAGCTTATTTTTTTAGCAAGGTTGAAAAAAAAGTGATCATGTTGTATGATAATAATTTCTTATGGGGGAATAACTGTATTTTAAAAGAGGAGGATTGGCAATGTTTGGTAAAATGAAAGAAATGTTAGAAGCGCAAAAAAAAATGGGTACAATAAAAAAAGCTCTGGAAAAAATTACTATGGAAAATCAACGGCATAACGGAGATGTGAAAGTTGTGATGACCGGCACGCAAAAGCTTGTGAGCATAGAAATAAGTGAAGCATTGCTTAAACCTGAAAAAAAAGAATTATTGCAAAGAGTGCTTAGAGACTGTATTAATGAAACAGCAGATAAAGTGCAGCGATCAGCTGCACAGCAACTAAAAGGCGAAATGGGTGATTTAAATATTCCTGGGTTATAAAAAAATAACTCGATAATAAAATTTGTGGGTAGAAAAGGATGACAGGTTCTGCCTGTGCGTGCCGCACGCAGACAGGCGTGACCTGTCCGTTAAATTCAGTAGGGGAAAAAAGAAAGCTAAAACATTATTGCTTAAGGTTTACTGTTTCGTATATTGCATAGCCACAAGAAAAAGGTCTATGAAATGGCTTTAGAGATAAATCAAAACGCAATTTATCTGCGAGTGAATATTTTATATAAAATATTCAGGCCTGCCTGTTTTTCAGGTTAGAAACCTATTTGTTTTTTTATTCTGGATTCCCGCAATGTTTTTAGCGGGAATTTATTCTAAAAAAATCAATCTTGTTAAAACAATAAATTAATGATGTCCCCGCTTCATTCACCGGTTACTAAAAAGAAGGGCAGTTTTGTGCCGTTCTTATGACGGTGTTTTTTCAGTCTGCGTGTTCTGTCGATTTTAACAAAAAGGCCCCTATACTCTAAAAATTATATGGCTAAAAAGTGTGTGCAGATAAATTATTTTGGCAGAGTACAGGGGGTTGGTTTTAGGTATAGGACTGAGTCAATTGCCCAAAATTATTCTCTTAAAGGCTGGGTAATGAATTTGCCTGATGGGAGTGTGGAAATTATTGCTGGAGCTGAGGAAGAAAAATTAAAGATGTTTATGCTTGAGTTAGAGGCGCATTTACAAAGCTATATTCAAGATAAAACAGTTTTATGGCATAACTCTTGTCCTAAATTAAAAAAGTTTCACATTCGTTATTAAAAAAAGAGGGGCTTGCCCCTCTTTTTTGATTATTTTTGAGAAAAGGTGGTTTATTTTTTAGTATTTTTTGCTTTAGTTATGGTTAATCCCGGGCCTCTTCTTTTTTTCTTAAAAGATGCGAGTAATTTTTCTGCTTCATTAAATGGCAAGGTGATAAAAGAAAATTTATCAAGAATTTGAATATCTTTTATTTTATCGCTTCTTATTCGGCAGCTATCTTTAATGGAATTTATTAATTTATTACGTGTTAGCCCATCTTTCTTCCCGTGGGTTACAAAAAGGCGGGTTTTGCCTTTAGTATCAACAGCTCCATCTTTTATTTGAGCATAATTTTTTTTACTTAGTTCTTCTGAAAATGAATATTGTAATAAAGCGGCAATCATATCATTGGGCTGATTATTTTTTAAAAGTTCTTTAGAAATTTCTAAATATTCAGGTAAAGGCCGCGATTTGATAATATCTTCAAGATCTGTTTTTATCCTTAATTTTTTTGTGTTTATAACATCATTGACATTGGGTAGTTTTGCCTTGCGTATATCGGTTTTTACTTTTCTTTGTATAAATTGCAATTTTCTATATTCTGATGGTGTAATAAATGTAATCGCGTTGCCTTCGTTTCCAGCGCGGCCTGTACGTCCAATGCGGTGAACGTATGATTTTGGATCTTGCGGGAGAGCATAGTTTATGACATGAGTGAGATTTTGAACGTCTATTCCGCGTGCTGCAACATCAGTGGCTACAAGTATGTTTATCAGGCATTTTTTAAACTTCTGTAGTATTTTTTCTCTTTGAGATTGGGACATATCTCCATGCAAAGCATCAGCATCGTAACCACGTTCGCTCAGATGGTTTGCAACAGTATCAACATCAATTTTTGTTCGGCAAAAGATTAATCCATAAAATTTTTTTTCAATATCAATAATT
>QNCH01000182.1 GCA_003645745.1 Candidatus Omnitrophota bacterium | reverse complement strand
TAACCTGGACATCATCAACAGATAATGTTTGGGTAAGCGGCTATAAGGTATATCGCGACGACAGCCAAATAGGTACAAGCACAACTACAAACTATTCAGACACAGGGCTAACTGCGAATACAAGTTATAGTTACAGATTATCAGCCTATGACGCTGCAGGTAATGACAGCGGGCAATGCACAGCAGTAAGCGCCGCAACTCCTCAGGTTTCAGACACAACTGCTCCAATACGAACCAATGGTTTACCTGCAGGCGAACTTTCTTCAGGCACAACAAGCACAGATATAAGTTTAAGCACAGATGAAAACGCAACTTGTAAATATTCGCAAGCAGCAGGCACAAGCTATGCAAATATGACAGACTTTACTAATACCACAGGCACAAACCACACAACCGAAGTTAGCGGATTAGAAAATGGCCTTACATATAATTATTATGTAAAATGCAAAGACGAATCAGATAACATAAACTCAGATGACTATGTAATTACATTTAGCGTTGCTGATACACTGCCAGTAAATAACACAAGCAGCAGCGGCGGAAATTGTTTTATTGCCACAGCAGCCTACGGCACGCCAATGGCAGAAGAAGTGAAAACACTCAGTAGATTCAGAGACAAATATTTACTGACAAATTATTGTGGAAAAACATTTGTAAATTTGTATTATAAATACAGCCCGAAGATGGCAAATTATCTCAGGCATAGAAATCGGGCAAGGAGTGTGGTTAGGTTGATGTTGAGTCCTTTGGTGAATTTAATAAGATAAATTATAACGTAGGGGTTTGATTCATCAAACCCCTAATAATAATGGTGAAAATAACAATCATCAAAATATAGCAGGGCATGATGAATCATGCCCTTACAGATTAAATCTGAAATTTGAAATATGCGATTTGAAATCCACACTATGCGATTTGAAATTGTATGGGTAACGCGGATCCCCGTATCCGCCCGAACAAGAATGATTGGTAAATATCACAAAATAAATTACAATGTAGGGGGTTGATTTATCAAACCCGTAATAATAATAGTGGAAATAACAAAATAATAATAAACAGGGGGCAGGGAACGGAAGTATTGTTTTTCCCCGCACTCTGAACTCTGATTTTTGTACCCTGTTTTTTAATAAAATGTTTTTATATTGACCTAATCTGCAGTTTGTAGTATAATAAAATTATGAATAAAAAAATGATCAAATATAGTCGGAGGCCGCGCTTAAAAAGCCCTTATCTTATTGCTGTATGGCCTGGTATGGGTAATATCGCAATTAGGGCAGGAGAATTTTTGTGGAATGAGCTTAAGCCTAAGCAATTTGCTGAGTTGATTCCTGAAGGGTTTTTTTATCCGCATGAAGCGTGGGTTATAAACAATCAGATAGAAGTACCTCGTTTGCCTGTAGGAAGATTTTATTATTGGCAAAATCCTTCAGGCAGCCATGATTTAATTCTTTTTATTTGTGAAGCGCAGCCTGTTATGGAAAAAGGATATAATTACGCGCAATTGGTTTTGGATGTAGCGTCTGAGTTTAAGGTAAAAAGAGTTTTTACTTTTGCTGCAATGCCTGTGCCGATTGATCATATGCAGAAATCTAAAATTTGGGGCACAGCAACAAATAAAAAATTAATCAGAGAAATGGCGTTGTTTGGGATTAAACCAATGCATGTTGGCCAGATAAGTGGAATGAATGGTCTTCTACTTGCTGTAGCTAAACAAAGGCATCTTGATGGTTTTTGTTTTTTAGCTGAAATTCCGCTTTACGCGATTCAGATAGAAAATCCTAAAGCATCAAAAGCGGTTTTAAAAGTTTTGTCTAAAATTTTAGGCCTAAAATTTGATTTTACTAGTTTGGAGGAGCGTTCAAAAATTATAGAAGAGGAAATTGAAAAATTAGTGGGATATTTTAAAGCAGGTACTATGCCTGGGCCGATTAGTGAAGAAGAAGTAGAGCATATTAAGAAAACATTGGCTTTAATCACAAAACTTCCGAAGTCTGTAACGAAACGTATTGAAGATTTATTCAAAGCTGCAGAGAAAGATATTTCTAAAGCGGCACAATTAAAAGATGAGTTGGATAAGTGGCATATTTATAAAGATTATGAAGACAGATTTCTTGATTTGTTTGGGCAAGGTAAAAAAAAGAAAAAATAATTAATTAGCTAATGTTTATTTATTTGATGAAGCGTTTAATAATGCTTATACCTCTGTTAATTGGTATAAGCATTATTTCTTTTATGGTCATTCATTTAGCTCCTGGCAGCCCTGCTGACGTACAGGGCCAATTAAGCCAAAAAGTAAGTTTACAGGCAAGGCAGAGGTTAAATCAGGTTTATGGCTTAGACAAACCATTAGGAGTACAGTATTATCATTGGTTTTTAAGATTTCTAAAATTTGATTTTGGCAATTCTTTTGTTGATGGGCAAAGAGTGAGCAATAAGATTGCCAAAAGGATTCCGATTACTCTAACAATTAATATCTTATCTTTATTTTTAATTTTTTTAATTTCTATTCCTATCGGTGTGCTTAGCGCTGTGTATGCAGGGTCTTTTTTTGACCGAATAATGACTGTTTTAGTCTTTGTTGGTTTTGCAATGCCTGTATTCTGGATTGCTTTGCTTTTGATGAGGTTTTTTGGAATAACTCTACACTGGCTGCCTATATCAGGGATCAGATCTTTGGAGTTTGAAAATTATAGTTTTTTTTGCAAATTCATCGATTATATAAAACATCTTTTTTTGCCTGTTATGCTTTCTGCTTTTACCGGGCTTGCTGGGATTTCACGTTATATGCGTACTAATATGCTTGAAATTTTAAGAGCAGATTATATCCGTACTGCAAAAGCAAAAGGGTTGTCTCTGAATAGAATTTATTTTGTACACGCGTTAAAAAATGCTTTATTGCCGATTATTACTATTTTAGGGCTCTTGCTGCCTGGCTTGATTGGCGGGAGTGTTATTTTTGAGTCTATATTCGCGATTCCGGGAATGGGGAAGCTGTTTTTTGATTCTGTGATGGCTCGTGATTATCCGGTGATTATGGGGCTTTTAGTTATTGGGGCTTTTTTAACTCTTGCTGGTAATTTATTCGCAGATATGGCTTATTGTGTTGCGGACCCAAGAATACGGTATACAGATAAAAAATAGTTTAATGTATAAGGAATTCTCTTTTAAGTTTTTTATTTGCAATGACTTACAAAAAAAAGTTATCTTAAATTGTGGATATGCAACCTGTGAGGTTGTGAGCTGGTGGCCTTTTTTACTTTGAAATTGTATAGAAAACAGAGTATTAGGAAAAAAAATATGCAGATAAAAAAGATATTTTTATTTTTAGTGTTAGTGCTGAGTTTAAATGGGATTTGTTTTGGCGCAACATATTATATGGCAACAGATGGAAGTGATACAACTGGTGATGGAAGCTCTGGAAATGAGTGGCTGACATTGCAGCATTCTATGGCGCTGATGTCAGGCGGGGATACTTTGATCATTCGGGATGGGGTTTATACTGG
>QNCH01000181.1 GCA_003645745.1 Candidatus Omnitrophota bacterium | reverse complement strand
TTTTAAATTTTCTAATATATTTTGCATAGGGGTTTTTTTTATTTGTAGAGGGGAACCAATTAACGCGTTTAATAATGTCTTTCTGCGAAGAGAGAATATCGCGTTAACTACATTGAAAAATATTTTTTCTGATTGTACTTTTATTGCTGGAGTATCAAGTATTTTTAATTCTAATAATGCTGAATCAACTTTTGGTATTGGGTAGAAATCTTTTTTTTGAAAAATTAAGTGCAGCTTAGGGATTGTATAAAATTGTAAAAAACAGCTTAGCCGCCCGTAGCTTTTAGTGTTTTCTCTGGCAATAATACGTTGCGCGACTTCTTTTTGTATAGTAATCAAAATCGTTTGAATATATTCTTTTTGATTAATCAGATGTTTGAGAATTGGTGATGTTATATAAAATGGAAGATTACCAATGATTTTTAATTTTTTGTTTGTATAAATCGTTTTTAAGTCAAATTTAAGTATGTCAGAAAAAATAATTTTTGTATTAGTGTATTTGCTTAATGAATCATTAAGTACGTGTTTGAATGCAATGTCTTTTTCTAATACGTAAAATCTGCCTGCTTTTTGTGCGATTAATGTACTTAGATTACCTATGCCCGCGCCAATTTCCAGAATATGTTCAGTATCTGTTATTTTAGCTGTGTTGATAATGGCTTGTAAAGACTGGATATTTTTAAGAAAATTTTGTCCCAATCTTTTTTTTGTCCGCAGATTATATTTAGCGAGTACGTTTTTTAATGGGAACATATATTTTTTTCTTTTTGCGGTCTCTGGGTTTGTTTTGAGCCATTTCTACTGCTAATTTTATTGCTTCTTTCATTGAACCAGGATCAGCTTTATTTTTAGTGGCTAGGTCAAAAGCTGTGCCATGGTCTGGTGATGTACGGATAAATGGCAGCCCCAATGTAACATTAACCCCTTTATTAAAGTAAAGAGTCTTTATCGGTATGCAGCCCTGGTCATGATACATTGCGATTATTACATCATATTCACCTTGTTTCGCTTTCCAGAATAAACTGTCAGCAGGAAATGGGCCTTGAACGTTAATTTTTTGTTTTTTCGCGTTTATAAGCGCTGGAATTATTTGTTTTTTTTCCTCATCTCCGAATAATCCGCCTCCAGATGCATGCGGATTTAAGCCGCAAACAGCAATTCGTGGTTTTTTGATTTTAAAATATGTGTTCAAAGTCCTGTGTACAGTAAAAATGGTGTCTTGAACAGCTTTTTTTGTAACAGCAATTGGAACATCTTTGAGCGGTATATGAATAGTAACTAACACTATTTTTAAATTTTCCGCAGTAAACATCATCCGTACATATCTGGCATTAAAACGTTGCGCTAAGAGTTCGGTGTGTCCCTGAAAATGGTGCCCCGCAAGATTTAAAGCTTCTTTATTTATTGGTGCGGTAACCAGCCCGCTAAGGCTTTGTTGAGAACGTAAAATAAGACAGGCCATATTTATATATTCATAAGCAGATTTTCCACAACGCGCGTCTATTTTTCCGTAAGGGATATTATATGTAATATTCCCTAAATTGATAAAATTTATCATTTCTTCGCTTAAACTTAACCTGCCGATATCTGAAATAATATGAAAATTAAAGGAAGTGCCTATTTGTCTTTGCAAATGAGTGATTGTGCCATAATCTCCTATGAGCAGGAAAGTTGCCGATTCCCGCAGTTTTTTATCTTTTAATGCTTTTAGTGTTATTTCCGCCCCAATACCTGCCGGGTCACCTAATGTTATTCCTATGTTAACTTTTTTTTTCATCAGTCCTCACCTCAATAAAAGCTGCTTGTTTTAATTTTTCTACCCATTTTTTTATTTGCTCTTTTGCTTTTGTTTGTTTGATGGATTGGCGGATTGTATCCTGTACTTCCTGAAGCGTAAGAAAAGTTGCTGGTTTTTTTTCGATTATTTTAAATATAGAGTATCCTGTTGGTGTTTCTATTGGCTTTGTAAATTCACCAATTTTTAGTTCAAATACAGTATTTTCAATTTCTTTGCGCATTGTCCCGCGTTTCATACTGCCCATTTCTCCCGCGTTAATTACGTTACTATTCTCAGAATATTTTTCTACTAGTTCAACAAATTCCGCGCCATTTTTTAGTTGTCCATAGATTTCATTAATTTTTTTTCTGCTTAAATTAGGAGTACTTTTATTTTTTATGGATATAGTTCTTAAATTAACTTGTTCCGGCACATTAAAATTTTGCTTGTGTTTTAGGTAATACGCGGACACTTCAGCCGGAGATACAACCAGTTTACTGAAAATTTTTTTGTGCAGTATTTTTTTTATCAGTAATTGCTCCTGATAATTTTTTTTTAAGCTGATCAGGCTTATGTTTTGTTCTTTTAAAGCATCTTCAAATTCTTCTTCTGACTGAAAATTAGATTTTAATTGCGCGATTGAATAATCAATTTCTTTTTCGTTTATTTCTATCTTTTGTTTTTTAGCTTCCTGTAAAATTAATTTATCATCAATAAGCTGATTAAGGATATCATTTTTAGCTGTTTTGATTTTTTTCCGTAAAATTTCCCCCTGGTAGGTATTTTTATACTGGCTATAAATTGGCGTGAGTATTTCGTCAACATCTGTTTGTGTAATAACCTCTCCATTGACAATTGCTAAAATTTTTTCAGTGAATTCAGCAAAAGCTTTAAGTTGTGAGGTTAAGGAAATACATATAAAAATAATTATTAAAGGTTTAAATTTTAAAAAATTCATTTTATTACCATTTTAGAATATCTAAATGTATAAAAAATAGATGAGTATAAAATATAAATATAACACACAAAAAGGCTGCAAGCAAGTTAAAAGAATTGTAAAAGGTAATCGGTGAGTGAATCTGTGAAATAATTACTGTTTTGCGTCTGTTCACCTTTATGCCTCGTCGGAGAAAAAACGTAAAAATATAAAAATGGGGTATTATTTCACAGCTTCTCACCGATTACGAAAATAGGTATAATTTAGTTGATTTTTGAGTCAATTGCTGGTATAAATAAAGCTGTTTGGTGTGGATTTTTTTATAATGGCGGGAGTTGGAATTGGTTGCGTTTGGGCATAGATTCCTTGCAAGCAGGAGTTTATGCTGTTTTAGATTTCCGCTAAAAGATTGCGGGTGTCTGTCTTGCTATGTAGGGAATGACAAAACTGGGCAGGAGTGAAGGGGAGTATTTTAAAATGATTGAACGTTATACATTGGAAAAAATGGGGGCAGTTTGGACTGAGCAGAATAAATTTCAGAAAATGCTTGATGTGGAATTAGCTGTTTGTCGCGCGTGGAGCAGGATAGGAAAAATTCCAAAAAGTTCTTTAGAATGTATTGAGAAAAAGGCAAAATTTAATTTAGGGCGCATTAAGGAAATTGAAGCGAAGACAAAGCATGATGTGATTGCTTTTTTAACTAATGTTGCCGAATATGTGGGCAAAGACGCGCGTTTTATTCATATGGGGCTTACTTCCAGCGATGCTCTTGATACTGGTATGGCTTTGCAGTTAAAAGAAAGCGCGGAT
>QNCH01000180.1 GCA_003645745.1 Candidatus Omnitrophota bacterium | reverse complement strand
GCGATAGTAATTGATAATGGAGCTGACTTCCGTTTAAAAGATGATGTGCCTTTGGTAATCCCTGAAGTAAATCCTGACGCATTGAACAGCCACAGAGGTATTATTGCTAATCCTAATTGTTCTACAATTCAAATGCTTGCGGCAATTGCTCCAATCTATAATTGTGTAGGAATAAAAAGGATAATTGTTTCTACTTACCAGGCTGTTTCAGGTGCTGGCAGAGGGGCTTTAGGCCAGCTCTGGCAGCAAACATCAGAAATTATGGATAAATATACATTGTCTCAAGTATCGTCTCAACCAATAAACATTAATGCTTCTAGTGTCCAGAATCAAATTGCTTTTAATACTGTACCCTGTATTGGCAGTTTTGGGGAATTCGGTTATACAACTGAAGAATGGAAAATGGTTACTGAGACACATAAAATTTTATCAGATCAAAACATAAAGATTTCCGCCACTTGTGTGCGTGTACCGGTCTTTAATTGCCATTCTGAATCAGTGTACTTTGAAACTGTAAAACAACTTGAACCTGAAGCGGTAAAGGAAATATTAAGCAACGCTAAAGGTATAATTGTTGTTGATTCTCCTATGCCGAAAGATTGTTCAGGCAGAGATGAGGTTTTTGTGGGGCGTATTCGCAAAGACCCTTTTGTGCTAAATGGGCTTTGGCTTTGGATAGTGAGTGATAATTTAAGAAAAGGCGCGGCTACAAATGCTGTGCAAATAGCAGAGTGTTTGATTGATAATTACTGATCTGGGGTATCATAATGAGCAAAAATTCTGTAAAAAATAGGACAAATTTATTTTGCCTTGACAACGTTAATAAAAATGCTTGTCTGCAAGAGAAAAGATATGTATAATATACTCAAATGTAATTGGTTTGTAATTTTATGACATTTCCCTGCACTGCATCTTGAAACGTTCTTCATTCGCAAATCCTTAGGCGCAGTAAGCTGCGCCTAAGGTTTGACTTAGGTCAGAACGTTCCAATCTACAGTACAGGGAAACGCCTAAATTTTACAAACCAATTGCGTTTGAGTATAATATATCGTTGGAATCGGTTTTTAAAATCTTTGTAATTAGGTTCTTTTAGAACCAAAAATTGTTTTTCCAATATCAAGGATGATTAGGAAATATTTACAATTCATTATTATTTTTGTTGCAGCAGGTTGTTTATGCGGGTTTAGGAGCGGAGGAGAAGATGTAACTCAAAAGCATAGGCAAAATCAAAAGCAGGATGCTGCTGTTACTAAATATGAAGAAGTCGTTGATCATCAACGATCTAATCGAATTAGGTATATAGAATATCATTCCTTAATTATCATTTCTCTCGACGAAGCCAACAGTTTACTTTTAAATAAAACAAAAAATATGCGGCGTTTATACCGTATGGCGCATAATGCTTATAATTATCTACAGCTTTTAAATAATTTAGTGGCGGATACTTATAAAAATGAATTCGTCAAATTGAATGTAGATCTTAAAAGAATTGTTTCTGAGGTTCAAGACACAAACATAACAGAATTAACGAAAAAAGACATAAGTAAAAGAATAAAATTTTTAATTAAGACTTTAAGAACTAAATTTGCTTATAGAGAAGTGAAATTGTGGATGAAAGATTAATTTTACATACATTTGTTGTGGGAGAGTTACAGGTAAATTGTTATGTTTTTGGAGACAGCAGCACAAAAGAGGTTATTTTAATTGACCCTGGCGCAGAACCTGAGAGAATTAAAACATTTTTAAAAAAAAGTAAATTAGTCCTAAAGTATATTGTGCTTACTCACGGGCATTATGACCATATTGGCGCATTGGATAATTTTTTTGTGCCTGTTTATGTACAGAGCCGAGATGTCGAACTATTAGTGGATAGTAGTAAAAATTTGTCAGCTTTTTTAGGGGAGCCTAAGTGCTTTCATCCTGTTGTCCGGATTTTAGAAGATAAAAATATTCTTTTGATTGGGAAGTTTTCTTTAGAAGTTATACATACTCCTGGACATACACAAGGGGGAATTTGCTTAAAAACAAATAAAATTTTATTTTCAGGAGATACTTTATTTTACCGAAGTATTGGCAGGACAGATTTACCAGGAGCTTCTTTGCCGCAATTATTGTCTTCTATTAGGAATAGGATTATGTGCCTTGCTCCTGAAATTTTAGTTTTCCCCGGACATGGACAGCAGACAACAATAGGCGAAGAAAAAGAGGAAAATCAATTTTTATGAGTTTAACACACAGAGAATTGTCTTTGGCAGTTATTTATATGATCATTGTAGTGTGTATTGGCGTGTATTTACTTTTTGTCAATATGGGATACGCGCGATATAAGCAAATAAATTCAGACATAATTGCGTGTGAAAGAGCATTGGGAAAGATAAATTTTATTTTAGCACGCAAAAATGTAATAGAAAAAGAATACAATACTTTTAGAGAAAAACTTGCCTCAAAAAAAATTGAACAGACAATTTCAACTGAAATATTGCAGGAAATAAAGGGTAAAGCAGCGTTTGCCGGCCTTAATGTGATTAATATTAAGCCGTTTTATTTAAAAGATGAAGGATTGTACGGCAGGTTTGATTTTAAAATAGAAACAGAAGGAGAATTGCAGAATTTAGGCAGGTTTTTATATAATCTTGATGATTCTCCTTATATATTTGCAGTTAAATATATGCAGCTTAACGCGCAAAAACAGCAGGAGTTTTTAAAGATGCAATTGTTATTAACCACAACTTTTTCAAAAGGTTAAATATTGATGCTAAAAATGAGAAATTTTTTGTCTTTAGCTAACGCTTTAAGGTATCTTAACTGGGTAAATATTTTTCTATTATGTTGTATTGTTGTTTTAATTAGTATGCTTGTGTTGGTTACACTGAATGTAAAAAAAAATGTGGATTTTTCTGCCCTGACATGCGATTCACAAGTTGAACTTATGCCTGGATTAGATTTTTTAAAGAAATCTATGCGTTATTATGAACAAAATTTAAACCATAAGGGATTATTTGTTATTCACTCAGGCATAAAAAATGAGCCGCTTAAATCAATTTTTTCTCCTGAAGGAGACATCGCGGTAAAAATTTCAGATTTACAACTTCAGGGTATTGTGGCTGGTACGCGTGGCACGCAGGCAATGATTATGAATGTTGCGACTAATCAGCAGTATTGTTGCTCAGGAGGAGAAATAATTGGTGAATTTAAAGTAAAAGAAATTCAGGTTGATAAGGTGGTTTTGGAGCTTGATCAACAATTATATGAGATTAGGTTATGAGAAATTTATTTAAAGCTATATACTCAAACGTAATAGGTTTGCAATTTTATGACGTCTCCCTGCACTGCATCTTGAAACGTTTTTCATTCGCCAAACCTCAACGCAACGAGTTGCGCCTGCGGTTTGGCTCAATCAGAACGTTCCAATCTACAAGCACAGGGAAACGCCTAAATTTTGCAAACCTATTACGTTTGAGTATATTTAAGGGAATTATTTTGTGCGAATGTTTAAATGTTTTTTCTTGTAACGTGTATACGCAGGAATCGG
>QNCH01000179.1 GCA_003645745.1 Candidatus Omnitrophota bacterium | reverse complement strand
CATATTTTAATCATTCTTCGTGTAATAGGTTTAAGTCTTTTAATTATTGGCTTGATGCGGCCTCAAAAGGGTATTGAGGAAACAAAAATTCAAACTCAAGGAATTGATATTATTCTTGCGCTTGATGTTTCAGGTAGTATGATGGCAGAAGATTTTGTGGTTAATGGAAAAAGAAAGAATCGTTTAGAAGTGGTAAAGGAAGTAGTAAGAGATTTTGTAAAGAAAAGGGCAAATGATAGAATCGGTATGGTTATTTTTTCAGGACGCGCTTATATGCAATGTCCGTTGACTTTAGATTATGGCGTGTTGTTAAAATTTTTAGATAACTTGCATATTGGTATGATTGAAGATGGCACTGCTGTGGGCGATGGGTTGGCTACGGCTCTTGCAAAGTTAAAAGATATCAAAAGTAAAAGTAAAATAGTTATTCTACTCACTGATGGAGTGAATAATGCAGGTAAAGTTGCCCCCTGTAATGCTGCTGAAATGGCTAAAGCATTACAGGTAAAGGTTTATACAATTGGGGCTGGCTCAAAAGGGAAAGTGCCTTTTCCTGCTAAAGATTTTTTTGGCAATAAAGTTTATCAATGGGCAATTATTGATTTAGATGAAGCTGTGCTTAAAGAAATCGCGCAGGTAACAGGTGCCAGGTATTTTCGCGCTACAGATACAAAGAGCTTGCGTAAGATTTATGAGGAAATTAATAGCTTAGAAAAAACAAAGGCTGAAATTAAATCTTATTCTGAATACCATGAACTTTTTATCCCATTTGTCATTATAGGACTGCTGTTATTATCTTTTGAAGTAATTTTACGTTATACTCGTTTTAGAACACTACCGTAGGAGAAGGTTAATGCGTTTTGGAAATTTACATTTCTTGTATCTATTATTATTAATTCCTGTATGCGCGGGGTTCTACATATGGGCTTTTCACTCTAAACACAAAGCCTTAGAAAAATTCGCGCAAAAGGAGTTGTTAGGTTTTCTCCTGCAATCAGTAAGTTTTAAAAAACAGAAGGTGAAAGCAGTATTTTTTCTTTTAGGGGTATTTTTTTTAGTTCTTGCGCTGATTCAGCCCAAGTGGGGTTACCATTGGGAAGAGGTTAAACGCAAGGGATTAGATATTATGGTGGTGGTAGATGTTTCTAAGAGTATGTTAGCTGAAGATATTAAGCCAAACAGGCTGCAAGCAGCTAAGCGGGAGATTAAAAGTTTGATTAATATTTTAAAAGGCGATAGGATTGGTTTAATCGCTTTTGCGGGGAATGCTTTTTTATGCTGTCCTCTAACCTTAGATTATGGCACTGCAAAATTATTTGTAGATAATTTGTCTGTAGAAACAATTCCTTTGGGAGGCACAAATATTAGCGCAGCAATTAGAAATGCAATAAAAGCATTTGAAGGCCATGAAAAAAAACATAGAGTTTTAATTTTAATTACAGATGGTGAAGATCAGGACTCTGGGGTAATGCTTGAAGCAGAAGAAGCCAAAAAACATGGCGTAGTAATTTTTACTATTGGTGTTGGGAGGAGACAAGGCGCGCCTATACCGATTTTAGATGAACAGGGCAGGAAGACATTTGTAAAGGATAATGCGGGCAATGTGGTCATTTCAAAGCTTGACCCGGTATTGCTTCAAAAAATAGCTTTAATGACACACGGTAAAAAAGGCTCTATTGGCACAGGAAATTTTTCTTTAGAGAAAATTTATCAGAACGAGGTGTCTAAAATGGAGAAAAAGGAGTTAAAGTCCTTGCGGCAGAAACGTTTTGAAAACAGATTTCAAATACCGCTTTTTATTAGTTTAATGTTTTTTATTCTGGAAGCAGTTACTACAGAGCGCAGGAAACAGTGACAGGAGATAGACAATGTTGAAAAGAGGCTTTTTTGTAAGCGCATTATTTTTGCTGGTAATCGTAGAGAGTGCGTTTTCCGCGCCTAATTTGAAAAAAACGATAGACGCAGGGAACAAATTGTATGCTGCTGGAAAATATGATGCGGCATTGCTTAAATATAGTGACGCTCAAATACAAGCTCCTTTGCGCCCGGAAGTTTTGTTTAATATGGGGAATGTTTTTTATCGGCAAAAAAAATATAAGGAATCCATAGATTGTTTTCAAAAGTCTATGGAAAAAGGGGACAGGCTGTTAGAAGCGAAAGCATTTTATAATATTGGCAATACTTTTTTTAATCAGGGGCGTTTACAGGAAGCTCTGGAATCATATAAACAGGCTTTGGAACGTGATCCTGAAGACATTGACACAAAGTATAATATTGAATATACTGAACAAAAAATTAAAGAAATGCTTTCACAGTCAGAAAAAACAAAGTCTGAAGCTGAGCAGCAGCGCAGTAAACAACAACAGGACAGAAAGAACAGCGAAGATAAAAACCAGGATAAAAAAGAAAAACAGATGAAAGCAAATGAGCCTCAACACCAGTCCAAAGATCAGCAGCAGGCTAAGGCAGCTCAAACAGGGCAGGATAAAGAACAAAAAATGGAACAAGGCAAAGAAAAAGAAAATGAAAAAGAAAATAAAAATGATGATAAAGAAAAACAGGCAAATAAGATAAAAGGGGAATTGACAAAGCAAGAGGCTGAGCGGTTTTTATCTGCTTTTGAACAGGAGCAGGAAAATTTGCCGCTAAATCAAAAATCTCAACAAATACGGAGTACATATATTGAAAAAGATTGGTAATGTAAGCTTTCTGCCTCGTCAATAAAATCTGTCTATGGTTTTAGCGATTTATTTTTTTAGAAACAAAGGAAAGACAGAGGAATGGTAAAAATTCAAAAATTAACCCATACATTTTTTTATAGAACCATAATTCTAACAATGGTATGCATATGTTTGATATCTTCTAATGTATTTGCTATACCTGAAGTTTCTTGTTCTTTAAGCCAGGACAATGTACTTTTAGGCGATAGTATAATTTTGACTGTTAAAATTAGTGGAGTAGATAACCCGCAAACTCCTGAGGTGCCTGATATTGATGATTTTTCAGTTGATTTTCGCGGTATGAGGCAGGAATCATTTTCGCATATTACTGTAGTTATTCAAGGTACTAAGGTAGAAAAGAAATCTTCAGATAGTGGCTATTATTTTGATTTCGCGCTTACACCGCATAGAGCGGGAAGTTTTGTTATCCCTTCTTTTCCGATTACAGCAGCAGGTAAAATATATCATACGCAGTCTTTTAATGTGCAGGTTTTGGATAAAGCAGAAAAGAGTGAGAATATTTTTGTTAAGGTTAAAGTAGATAAAAATGAGGTTTATCTTGGAGAGAAAATTGTAGTTACATTTAAATGGTATCTAAATAAAGATATTAGCGATTATTATATAAACATACCATGGTTAGACGGTTTGAAAAATTTTTTGGTTACTGACCCTGAATTAGACAAAAATTTTACTTATCAGAAATTGATTGTTAATGGAGATCAGCAGGTTATTGCACTTAAAAATAAGGAGTTTTATAATGGCCAGCCATATACAGTAATTAGTTTTCAAAAAATTCTTACGCCGATTTCAATTGGTAAATATAATTTAGAGCCTGT
>QNCH01000178.1 GCA_003645745.1 Candidatus Omnitrophota bacterium | reverse complement strand
ATTTTTTATTTTTTTGTTTTTAATTACACAGGCATTTATTGTAGGGGCAAAGGAATTTGATGATAATACAGTAATTGTTATTATAAATAAGAAGGAAATTTTTTATAACGAAATAAAACCAGATATGGCGGAGATACAATATTATTTTGATATTTATGGAAAAGAAATTTCTATGCAAAATTTAATTCATCAAGCAGAACTTAAAAATCTTACAATAAAACTGCGTAATATAATTATGGATAACGCTTTTAGTGGGCTTGGGATAAAAGTTGATAACAAGGAAGTAATCTCTGAATTAGACAAGCAGTTTAAAACTAGAACAATTGATAAAATAAAGATAAAAAAAGTTTATGAACTGCATGTTATTCTTGTTGATGCATTAGAACAATTACAAAAGAACCCAAAGAATAGTGATTATATTTATAGAACAAAATTGGCTTCAAAGGGTATTTCTTTAAAACAATGGAAATTGTGGAAAACAATTTACAATACCCCTGAAAAAATAAAGGCATTACAGTTGTTATTACCGAAGATGAAAACCGTAGAAGGAATGAAAAAAATTAGTTACGCATCAACAAAAAAAGATATAATGTATAGAAAATTCAGAAACATTATTGGAAAAAATGTAGATGTTGATAAAGAAGAATTATTGGCTTATTATGAAAAAAAATATCCAAGTCTCAAGAACCCTGAGTTTTCTGAAATAAAAGATGAATTAAGAGAAGAATTGTTAGAAAGAAAAAAATACAAAAAAGAAGAGGAATGGTTAAAAGAGCAGTATAAAAAGGCAAAAATAGAAATAAAAAATGAACGTTTTAAAGATGTCCTTCAGATGCTGATTCAATCTGCAGACACTCACATACCGACTTTTTTTGATAAATGAAGATATTTTTATGAAAAAATATTTCTTAACAGTGTTTTTCTTAGCAATATTAAATGTATATAATGTTTTCGCCTATGAGGCGAATCTTACCCCTTTGAAAGATGATGTTATTGGTTTAAGTTTTGAAAAAATTTCAATAAAATATCCAACGATTAAAACAGCTTTTGAGAAGAAGGACGATCATGGAAAAGTAGAGCTTTACCTGATCTTCAATCACAATTTCCTCAATGTACCTCAAGTACGCCGCGTGAATCGTTCAATCAGATCAGACAAATATGACCTCAATCTGTGGCTATAAATGTAACCCTTATTTCTTTACGAGCCCTTAGTCAATCAGAAATAAAACCGTCCCCTTTCCTTCCCTTTTCTTTATATTGCCTGCGCGATAAAATCTTCTTTTTTTATAATTCCGAATCTCTGCAAATCCATGCCCTGACTCTTAGTATTAGACAGTTCCATGCCCACACCTAAAATTATGCCTGCGATTTCAAGATTATCTAAATTTTGCAAAAATAAATCAACAATTTCTGAAATATCCAGGCTTTTTAATAACTCTTTGAATGTATCTTGAAATAAATAAAAATCATACTTCATTGGATACATTTTATAATTTTGCAATAATATATCTATTGCTTTTGCTTTGTCCTCTGTGTACGGCAATATAAGGCAACCTAACTTTGCTATACCAGACTTTTGGTTCCTTAATAAACGTTCTATATCTTGAATGAAATATTCTTTTTGTAAATATCTTAAAGCTTGTTTATGCTTTAACAATTTTTTAACGCTCCTGTTATATTCATCAAAAGAATATTTATTCGGATCTGCCAGATAATGTTTTAACAACACCTTCAGCGCCTCTTCTTTATCCTCCATATACGGCAAGATGAAACAAGCAAACTTTCGCTCATAATAACCACCTTCCAGCAAAATTTTGATGTTTTCAAAAGAATATGCAACGTGTAAATATTCCAAAGCATCTTTATTCTCTAATAACTTTTCAAATAAACTGTAATCAAATTTATTCGTATCATAAACGCTCGCGCTAAGATCATTTAATAACATCTCTATTGCTTTTGCCTGATCTTTTGTGTATGCAAGCATTGCATAACATACTCCTGGATTAAAAATCTTATACTTGAAGAAATGTTCTATATTTTCAAAAGAATACTCATTCTGAAAATATTCCAAAGCATCTTTATGCTTTAACAAATTCTCAAGTATTTCCTGAAAAAAATCAATATCCCCTTCATAATGTTCTATTAATAATTTTACTGCTTGTTTTTTATCGTCCATAGATTCTAAGCGCAAACAAGCTACTATCTTTAGTATAGAATTGCCTCTGCTAAGAAAAGATTCAATGTTGTCATCAATAAAATATTTCTTTGCTAAATATTGGCTTGCCTCTTCATCCTTTAATAATTCGTTAACACTCTCCTTGATCAGAAAAAAATCACTTTGCTGATAACGCTCCTGATGATTTTCTAACAACACTTCAAACGCCTGTATTTTATCATCCATATATGTAAGCAAAAAACAAGCAAGCATCCGTAAACCAAACCCTTGCCGCAGCAGCAAAGATTTTAACTTTTCCACAGAATATTCTTTGCGCAAATATTCCAAAGCCTTTTTATCTTTTAATACCTGCTTTAAAGTATCCTTAACCACAGCAAATTCATATGTATCAGGATTTGCCAAATAATCGTTTAATAATAATTTTAACATTTCTTTGTTGTCAGGGAAAAACTTCATATTTGCAAACACATTTCTTATCTTATAGTTTCGATCTGTACGATCACTTAATCCTGCAGCCAAAAACGGCAGTAAAATTTCTCTGCGTTTAAAAAAATCAGCCTTTATTTCTTGTATATTTGTTTCCCCCCAATTAACACCTTGCCCTAAAAATTCTTTTTCCAGCCTTTGTTTAAAATACGCGTCCCTGCTAAATCCGGAAAGAAGGCTTAAAAATAATACACTATCTCCTAAATCTTTATCATGGAAAAAATTATTATCCTCTTTTAATGCTTGTCTCAGTTTAGGAGCGATGTCTATGCCATAAGCTATTTTTAAACTAATCAGTAAAGTGATTACTTCTCCTAAATTCATTACCCGCATTTGCTCAAGCAAATTTCTTTCAATATTTAAATCTATGCCTCCAGCTTTTTTATGCAAATCATAAATTACCGATAAGCCTTTTTGCTCATACACTTCTTTTATCTCCTGATCACTTAAAAATCTAAACTGCTGGTTAATTACTGTTTTATAATCATTGCCGCGCTTGTAAAACAATCTTAAAAAAGCGGCTTTTGTGCGCACATCTTTAGCAAAAACATAATCCAATATTTTTGACACATAAAAATCATTTTCAGGATACGCACTGTTTCTTAAAAGAAAAGGCAGTCCAATATTTAAAATATTAAATTCCCAGCTTCGCTTTCCCACTGCATTTAAAAGCCCGAAAAAAACCTGCATTCTATCTGCAAGAGTATTCAGGCAAATACCATTTTCCCCTATAGGCAAAGAAAGAAACCGCGCTTCTACTGTAGGCCGCGTTTTCTGTGCGAACCTAACCATTAGTCTTTCATCATCCCTATAGGCAGCCCCAAAAAATGCCCGTTCAAGATCAAGCCCTTGCTGACCATCACCCAAAAAAAGCAGATTACCCTGTCCAGCAATCCTGTGGCAAATGCATT
>QNCH01000177.1 GCA_003645745.1 Candidatus Omnitrophota bacterium | reverse complement strand
CTGTTTGCGGAATTAAGCGCAATGCTGCACAAATTCCCCTTCTATCTTCATAAATATTAATCCTAAAACGAATGCCGCAGAAATCAATACCCAGATCAATCTCCTTCTCAAATTTTTTGCCAATTTTAATGTTTGAAGGAATTATTTCATTAAGTATTTCCATTACATCTTCACTTTTAAGAATTACATCCCCCCAAGGAAACAGCCCATGAACTTGCCTGATCATTGGCGGCAGGCCTGTACACAAATGGATGTCTGAAATTTCATCATTAAATACTTTTGAAAATAAATTTTTTATATCCACTCTGCCCCCTTTATAATAATATGAATTAGATTCCCGCTAAAAAATTGCGGGAATGACAAAAAAATGGTGCTGATAAAGCTGGTAGGATTGATTATATACTCAATTGCCATTAGTTTACTTCCAAGACCTGATTATGTCAGGAAGCCGCTTGGGCCGAAAATCTTTGTCAACACATGCCCAAATAACCATTGCTTTTACTAATAAATTTTCAGCATTTTTAATTTCCTGCGAATAATGCACTGATAAACGGCGAATTTTTTCAACATAAGTAAAAATTTTGATTACATCTTGATAATGTGCTGAACATTTGTAATCTACTTCTATATGCGCAATCACAAAATATGTGCCTTGCTCAGCTAATTCCTTAAGATTTACCCCATATTTAAGACAAAAGTCAGTCCATGCCTCTTCCATATATTTTAAATAATTAGCATAATATACCACACCACCGCAGTCAGTATCATGGTAATAAATTTTCTTTTCTTTATAAAAATTTTCCATTTCAATTAAACTTTACGGCAAAGCAATAACTACACTAAAATCTTGATCAGGGCTGGTAAGTTTGTTATCTTTTCCTACACTCACCCCAATTGTTACTTTAATTTTTGCAGGTAAAGTGCTTGCGGACCAACTTTTATGGATCGCGCCAATTTTATCATAATATAAAAATTCCAACTTAGTCACATTTGTTGCTAATTCATTACTACGCCCTGTAGCAAAATCTAAATCTATCTCAGTTTTTCCAGCGATTTTTCTCTTATCTGTGACATAGAACCGCTTTAACACATCGTCAGCATAGGTATCTGTCCCTTTTCCGTCCAGCCAGTAACCAACTTCACATAATTCTGTGCCTTCTGAATTCCCATATTTAAGCGGAGCAATAAAATAAAATTCGTCACCAATACTGTCGCTGCGATACCCGCTTGGCCCATCAAAACCCAAACATTGAAAATCAGCACTGGATATTTCTCTGGAAATACGCTCCAATGTTACCCTGGCTATTTCAGTTGCCTGCAAAAAATTATCTGCTTTTTTCCAACCTGTTAAAGAAATATCAAAAACCATATGCAGAGTAAAAACAATCAACGTCAAAATACCCATTGTTACCAAAAACTCAATTAAGCTCAAACCTTTTCTATAACTACGCATCAAAGATCTCCTTAATCTACCCCCAAAAGCAGTCTGATGAATAAAATAAAAAAATAGCATAAATTAGATTCCAGCCTTCGCGGAAATGACATCGCAGGGACTCTATTATCAATTACTCTTTTACTTCAAAAGATATCTTTTTTACAGTCTTAGCCGCAAGAGTAGAAACTTCAAGCTCACATTCATATGTGCCGGAATTCTGGAAAGTATAGCTAAAATTCTTTCCTTGCTGTGAGATATCTTCGGCTCCTACAACCTTCCATTTGTAATTAAAAATATTTTTTTCAGAAATAAATGGAATAATCTTAGCCTGTAATTCAACATTTTTTTTAACCTCATCTGTTTGCGGTTTTACTTGTTTTAGCTGCTCAGAATTTAAAATTTTTACATCATAAACCCACAAAACCCGATAAATAACTCCCTCATTATTCTCAGTTTTTACAGAAAAACAGACAAGCTTTGGGCCTGGCAAATCATATGTAGTAGTAAATTCAGACGCATTGTTAACTGTGCCAACACTGCCTATATCTCCTCTCCATTGATAAGCAAAAAATGGCTGTACTGTGCCTGCTGAATAATCCTGCGCGATTCCTAAAATCTTAATTTCCTGCCCGACAAAAGCCTTTTGCGGTAAAATTTTTAACCCCATTTTTACAGAAGAATTTAGCCCTCCGTTAAATAATAAATCCAGCGGATATTTTATCTCCCTGGATAATTCCTCTCCCAAACTGAACTCATCCAAACGCTGCTGTGCCATTTGAGCAATTTGGTTTTTTTTATCTGATAATCTGCGGTATATACTCTTTGCTTTTTCAAATTCATCCTGCCATTGCAATAGTAACCCACAATGATAAGCACAAAAACATGATAACAAAGAATCATTTTCTTTTTGCGTTAATTTGTTAAAATATTCCATCCCCTTTTCTTTATTGGCTAAATAATAAGTATAAATAACACCTACTCTGAGATAGGCCTCCGGCAATAATTGACTTTCAGTAAATTTCCCGATAAATTTTTTGTAAAGTTTTAGTGCTGTCTGATAATCTTCCAGAAATTCCAAATTTGCAGCTCTTGCAAACAAATCAAACTCAGTAAAACTATCTAAGCCTAAACATTTTTCAACAAACAAATATATTTTTTCAGCAAACTCAGAATTATCCGCAGGCCAAAAACTATAATCCCTGAATTTATCCGCAATAGAAATTAAAATTTTATACGCTTCGTCTTTTGGATAATTATCAGGCACAAGATTCACGTATTGTTCATAAATAACCACAGCTGTATCAATATCATTATACATAAAATAATCATTAGCAATAGCTGATAAAAATTCAATTTCCTGAGTACCAGCGTTAGTCTTTACTAAATAATCTTTATACTGTTTGCATAATCTATACAAATCCGCCATATTGCCTTCTTTACTCATCCGCTCAATAACCTTTTTAAACTTGCCTGCATCCGCATTCTTGCTGGTAAATTCTATTAACATCGCAACAAAGTTATTGAACGCCTGGCGCGCAAAATTATCTTCCTCACGAAGATACGCTTTCCATGCCCAATACTGCAGATCAACAGACTGCTCAGAAAAAATCGTCTCTGCTTGTTTAGCAGACGCAATAATTTCAGCATCAAATGTTTTCACATTATCATAATATTTTTCCCAAAGCTCATTTTTTTCAAGATAATCAAGAAACAAGGACTTTGCTAAAACTAAGTAATAAGAAGATTCCTTTGTTTCCGCTCCTTCTAAGCTGTTTAAATAATCTAAAAGCTCTGCATATTGATTTTGCTTTAAATAAGTATTTACCTTTGCCTGTAATTTGGTTTGATTATTCTCTTCTGAAGAAGCGCTTAACTGCGGGACAAAAATCAAACAAAATAAATAACAGCAAACTAAAAATAAACTTAAACCTTTCTTTAAATTCTTCATTGGCTCGTTTTCCTTTCTGATAAAAATATTTATACTCAAACGTAATTGGTTTGCAATTTCAGAACGTCCCCCTGCACTGCATCTTGAAACGTTCTTCAATCGCAAATCCTCAACGCAGCAAGCTGCGCCTGCGGTTTGACTCAATCAGAACGTTCCAATCTAGGGCACAGGGAAACGCCTGAATTTTGCAAACCAAT
>QNCH01000176.1 GCA_003645745.1 Candidatus Omnitrophota bacterium | reverse complement strand
ACATCTTCAATCAGCATACGGTCTTCTAATACTAAAAGATGCGCGTTAAATATTTCCGCGTGTTTACCATCCATTTCTCTTGATATTTTATTTTGAATTTCAATGATTTCAACACGCGTTTTTATTAATGCTTCTTCAAAACGCGCAATTTCCAGAGGAATCTGACTGTGTTTTATTTCATTCTTATTAATTCTAAATTCTTCACCATCCCAGACAAAAACTTTTCCAATAACTATGCCCGGAGATACAGCAATCCCCTTAATCATTTCTTTTCCTTAATTGCCGCAGGTTTTTCCTGCTCTATTAACACTTTTTCTAATTCTATAATTGCTGCCTTCGCGTCAATGCCCCTGGCACAAATAGTTACTTGTTGCCCATAGGCGACAGCAAGAGTTAAAATGCCCATTATTGATTTGCCGTTTACTTCCTGCTTGTCTTTTTTCAAAATAATTTCACTATCAAATTTAGCTGCTGTTTGCACAAAAGCTGCCGCTGGACGCGCGTGTAAACCTGTTTGATTTTGTACAATAACTGTCTTTTTTAAGATATCAAAGGTTTTACTCATTAGCTAATAAAATTTATTCCTTTATTTTTTAACGTTGATAAAAGCTCCATAATTAAACTGGCAATTTTTTCAGAATTATGACGCACATAATCTGTTGTACTAATTAAATTATCCGCAATAACAGTTATGCCAATAGCTTCAATTCTCTCTATATCAGCAATCACAGGATAAGCATTTTCCTCTTTATATTTCTTTAAATAATTCTCAGGAATAGTCCCATTATTCAAAAGACAATAATCTATAATTTTACAATTCACATGCTCTTTTATAGTCTTTAGATGCTGATAAGCGGTATAATTATCTGTTTCCCCTGCCTGGGTCATTACATTGCATACATATATTTTTACTGCTTGAGAAGCCATAATCGCTTCAGGAATATTCTTAACCATTAAATTAGGCAAGATACTGGTATAAAGGCTGCCAGGTCCTAAAACTATTGCTTCAGCCTCAGCTATCGCAACTAAAGCATCATTTGTCGGTAAACAATTTTCAGGAACAAGATGAATGGAATTTATCGGAACTTTACTATTTGAGATATTTGTTTCTCCATATGTTTTTTTACCATTAGTATGCTCTGCCATTAAAGAAACTTTTTTTAAAGTCATAGGAATTACCCTGCCGCTGATTGCCAAAACCTTGCTGGATTCTTTAATTGCTTCATCAAAACTCCCCATAAGCTCAGTCATTACAGTAATAAACAAATTGCCAAAATTATGTCCGGCTAATTCAGTGCCTTTCTGAAAACGAAATTGAAATAATTGCTGCATAAGCGGCTCTGCCTCTGCTAAAGCTACCAGGCAATTCCGAATGTCTCCTGGGGGGAGAATATTAAATTGTTTTCTAAGCCTGCCTGAACTCCCGCCATCATCAGCTACTGTTACTATTGCAGTCAAATTAGAAGTATATGCCTTTAACCCCTGCAAAAGCATTGAAAGGCCAGTGCCGCCGCCGATAACTACAATTTTTTGACCGCGGCTGAGTTTTCTTTTTTTGTAAACTATTTCAACAAGTTTTTTTTCTTCATAACGCGGATTTAAAATTGTAAAAAAAGATTTCAGCATTTTTTTTACGCTGAAAATTAACAAAAAAATTCCCAAAATTAATATAAGCACGCCAAAAACAGGAAACGCATTAGCTGAAAATTCAGCAACAGCTTTAATGGTGCCAAGGACAATAATACAAAGACTAACTGCATTTAAAACAATCCAGCGTTTTACTTTCATTCCAGGAAACAACCATTTTAAAATGCGCATAATTATCTTAATTTCTTAAATCTTCCTGTTTAATTATTTTTAAAATAGCTTTCGCGTCCACTGCGTCCCTAAGCAGGTCCCGCACACATTTATCTTTTAAAATTCGCGAAATACGCGCTAAAGCTTTTAAATGCGGCCCCGCACAATCATCAGGCGCGGCAATTAAAAAGAATATATAGACAGGCTCACCATCTAAGGAGGCAAAATCCACACCTTCTTTTGATATCCCGAAAGCAGCAACTAATTTTTTCACACCATCTGATTTTGCGTGCGGAATTGCCACTCCCTGGCCAATGCCTGTTGAGCCTAAAGCTTCTCTTTCAAGCAAAACTTTATATAAAACATCTTTATTCCTGATTACTCCGGCATTTACAAGAAGATCCAGCAGTTCAGCAATTATTTCCTTTTTTGTTTTAGCTTTTATATCTGTCGTCACTGCCCTATGATGCAAAAAATCCATTATTTTCATAATTCGTCTCCTTCTAGATCATCCTGCGAAAAATCCTTTAAATCTTTAATCCTGTGACTGGTAACTTTATCTTTATAGCGGCGTAATGTTTTTGTAACTGAAGAAAAAACTTTGTCAATTGCTGTTTTCATATTCAAATCTTCACTCGTCTCATTAATTCTCAAATTTTTACCTGAAATTAAAACTTCCGCATACTGCCTATATTTTTCAACACTCAAAATTATGCGAACATCCTGAATATAATTAGCATATTTTTCTAGTTTTTGTAATTTCTTTTGAACATAGTCTCTTAAATCTTCACTTATGGTAAAATGTTTCCCCGAAATTAAAATTTGCATCACAAGCTCCTTCCTTAAAAATATAAGATATTCTTCTTAAATTATAATATCAATCTGAATAAATAGCAAGATGGATTATACTCAAACGTAATAGATTTGAGTATACACCGATTACATGGTAAATTTTTCCCCAAGATATATCTTCTTAGCTTCAGGATCATTAATTAATTCTTCCGCTGTGCCTGAAATAAAAATTTTGCCGGCATTCATTATATAGCTCCTATCAGTAATACTTAAAGTTTCACGCACATTATGGTCAGTAAGCAAAATTCCTAACCCTTTCGCCTTTAAATCAGCAATTATCTGCTGAACATCAAATACTGCAATAGGATCCACCCCGCTAAAAGGCTCATCTAAAAGAATTAATGAAGGATTTGTTACAAGACAACGTGTAATTTCCAATCTCCTGCGTTCTCCTCCTGATAAAGTATATGCTTTACTCTTAGCCAGTCCAGTCATTTTTAATTCTTCTAATAATTGCTCCAGCCGTTTTTTTCTTTCCTTTCTTTTCAAATGCAAAGTTTCTATAACAGCCATAATATTCTCTGCTACAGTCAGTTTTCTAAAAACAGAAGGCTCTTGAGAAAGATAGCCTAAACCACACCGCGCCCTTTTATACATCGGCATTTTACTTATTTCTCTGTGCCCAAAAAAAATTTTCCCTTTGTTAGGCCTGATTAAACCAACAATCATATAAAAAGTAGTAGTTTTCCCCGCGCCATTAGGCCCTAAAAGTCCGACAACTTCTCCCTTACGAATATGAATATTTACAGCATCAACTACTCTTTTCTGACGATAAAACTTTATCAGGCCTTGTGTTTCTAATAAACTCTGTTGTGCCATAAAACATATTTCCTAACAACTCTTGTAAATTAGATTCCCTGCAAGCAGGACATGCCCGCTAAAAGATTGCTGGCCTATCCTGCTGCTTTTTGCAGGGAATGACAAAAATCTTTTTTT
>QNCH01000175.1 GCA_003645745.1 Candidatus Omnitrophota bacterium | reverse complement strand
TCTCTGTAGAGCTTGACCAACAGAGGCTGCGTGCTTTTAATGTTTCTATAGTTGAAGTTATAGATTTAATTAAACAGGCAAATTTGAATTACCCGGCAGGCACGATCGAAACATCTTTTTACGAATATTTAGTAAGGACAATGGGTGAATTCAAAACTGTAGAGGAAATGGATGATTTGCCGTTATTAATTAAAGAAATAAGTATGGAAGAGGAAATACGCCAACATAAACCAAGAATGACAGAGGAAGAGAGGGAGAGGAAAAAACGAGTAATTTACCTGCGGCAATTAGGAAAGATAAAAGACACATTAAAAGAGCAGACGAGTATTTCCCGGTATAATGGCTTTGATAATATTTCTCTTTCAGTCCAAAGACAGGCTGATTCTAATACGCGTGCTATTAGTCAGCGGATTTATAAAAAGCTGGATACTTTGCGGCGCACTTTGCCCCGCAATTTAGAGATAGAAGTTGTTTATGATCAATCAGTATTTATTAAAAATTCAATTAAAGAGTTGTGCAATAATGCCTTGCAGGGAGGGGTATTAGCATTTATAGTTTTGCTTATATTTTTAAGAAATATTCGCAGTGCGTTTGTCGTTACTATTGGCATACCTGTTTCTATTTTATTTACTTTTATTTTTATGTTTTTTAACAAATTGTCTTTAAATATGATGTCATTAGGTGGCCTGGCTTTAGGCGTAGGTATGCTGGTTGATAATGGAATTGTAGTTATTGAAAATATTTACCGGCATAAACAAATGGGTAAACCTGTAAAGAAGGCTGCAGTGGAAGGTTCTGGTGAAGTTTTTAGTTCGATTGTTGGTTCAACTTTAACTACAATCGCAGTTTTTTTACCCTTAATTTTTGTTACAGGTATTGCCGGCCAGTTATTTAAGCAATTAGCTTTAACGGTTACTTTTTCTTTAATCGCGTCAGTGGTTACTGCAATGGCATTGACTCCAATGTTTATGTCTAAAGGTAGATTAGGAAAAATTTCAGGATTAAAGAATCTTGAGAAAACTGTTTTTGCGAAGTTTAAACAAAAAGGACAGGGTAATGCTAAATCTGTAGTTTCTTATTTTACGGTTATTTTAATTCTTGTTGTTACTCTTATTGCCGCAGCAGTTAGTTTTAAGCTTTTATTATCTTTAGATAAAGAATTTATGCCTAAAATGGACCAACGTAGATTTATGATGAACTTAGAAATGCCTGCAGGCACAAATTTGCATACTACTGATATGATTGCAGGTAAAATTGAAAATATACTTGTTGGATGTAATCTGGTTAAAGATGTTACTTTAAATATTGGTTCAAGTAAAGAAATAAAAGCAGCAGGTTCTGTTGATATGCTTGGACAAAATCAGGCTAAAATTATTGTTAATCTCAGGCCGCGTACGCATTCATGGTTAAAAGAATTGTTGCATCTTAAAGATAAGTCTATAAAAATGGCAACAACAGATTTTATTCAAGAGTTGAAAACTAAGCTAGAGTCTATAGATTTAAAAGATCTTAGAATTGAATATGTGATAGAGGGCAGTATTTTTAAATCTGTATTAGCTGGTAGTGCGCCTCTAACAATTGTGCTTAAAGGTTTTGAACTTGAAGATATTTTAATTCCCGCTACAAAGCAAATAGAAAAAAAATTAAAAGATGTGGAAGGCATATATGGGATAAAAAATACTTTGAGTTCTGCTGGGCCTGAAGTAAAGGTGAGGATAAGAAAAGACAGGGCATCTTTGTACCAGCTTACAGTAAATAAGATCGCCTCAACTGCCCAGGCCGCAATAAAAGGTTATGTTGCCACTAAATATAAAGAAGAAGGCCGTGAAATAGATATCCGTGTGCGTTTGCGTGAACAAGATCGTAATGATTTTAATAAGATTGGAAAATTGATTATATTTTCTCCTTTAGGTACATATATTTTCTTAGAGCAAGTGGCTTACCTTGCGCAAGGGTTTGGCCCTACAGAAATCAAACGTGAGGATAAACAAAGGGTTGTATTTATTACCGCTAATTTATATAAACGTGCTTTAAATGATGTAGTTTCCGACGTAAACAAGATAATTGATGATGTAAAAGAACAACTGCCAAGAAATTATTCTATAGAAATAGGCGGAGAAAACAAAGAAATGACCAATTCTTTTAAAGATCTGAGGTTCGCTCTGATTTTGTCTTTAATGCTTGTTTATATGATCATGGCATCTGAATTTGAATCGTTGATGCAGCCGTTTATTGTTATGTTTACTGTGCCGTTATCTTTAATTGGTGTCGCCTGGATATTGTTTGTTTCACATACAGCATTAAGTGTAGTAGTATTTTTAGGATTTATAATGTTGGGAGGTATAGTTGTTAATGACGGAATATTGTTAATTGATTTTATTAATTTGGCTAGAAAAAATGGCCTGGGTATTTTTGAATCAGCTATTCAAGCTGCTAAAGTAAGGGCAAGGCCAATTTTAATGACTTCTTTTACAACCATTTTTGGACTTTTGCCTTTAGTCCTTGGTTTAGGTGAAGGAGCGGAATTCAGGGCACCTATGGCAAAGACTGTTATGGGAGGTTTAATATCTGCTACTTTTTTAACATTGTTTGTGGTTCCCAGTCTTTATATCGTGTTAGAATCACTTAGGGTGTATTTTATGACGTTTTTAAGCAGAAGTAAAGATGCCGAGGAAGGCGGGGTTGTAGAAAAAATAAATATTTCTATGCAATCTCCGAAAGAGACAGAATTCCAAAAGCCGCTTGAAAAATTAGGTGTGGACGCTGGAGGTTTTAATCAACGCCAGACTGATGCTCTTAATTACGTGCGCAATACTGGTAAGATCACCAGATTAGAATATGTGGTAAAATTTAAAGTTTCGCTGCCTTTAGCGATCAGGGAATTAGATGAATTAGTTAATGCGCAAATGCTTAAGGCTATGGGAAAAGGCCCTCAAAAAATTTATACGCTGCTTGTAAAAGAAGAAAATTAATATGAGCCTACCTCGCTATTCTATAAATAAACCGGTAACTATTTTAATGATTTTTTTAGGTATTTTAATCTTAGGCTGGGTTGCGTTGTCCCGCTTGCCTATAGAGCTGATGCCGAATACTAGTTTTGGTAATGTTACTATTTTTATTAATGTCCGCGGAGGGATTCCTCCTGTTGAGATTGAGCAGCGAATTACTCGCCCCATAGAAGAAGCTGTTTCTTCTGTAAGCCATATTAGAAGCTTAGAATCTACTTCTGAAGAAGCCAGTTCCACAGTAGTCATAAAATTTGAACCTGGCACAGATATGAATTTTGCCGCATTGGAAGTTAGAGAAAAATTCGCGCGGGTTAAAAATGAGCTGCCCAAGGAAATAGAAAAGCCTGTAATTGCTAAATATGAGTATTCTGATGTGCCGGTAATGATCTTATCAATGAGTTCAGGTAAACGCTATACACCTGAAATGCTTGGTAAAATTGTTGATGAGAGTTTGAAATTTAGATTAGAAAGGGTTAATGGAGTTGCTGATGTTGAAGTCGGGGGTAGAAGAGAAAGAAAAATTTTGGTTGAGCTTATTCAGGATAGGCTTGATGCTTACGGGCTTGCTACTCAGAGAGTAATTACTATTTTGGGTTC
>QNCH01000174.1 GCA_003645745.1 Candidatus Omnitrophota bacterium | reverse complement strand
GAAGCAATTAAAAACGGCTCCACCCCCATATCAATTAATCTGGTAATTGCTCCAGGAGCGTCATTTGTATGCAGGGTACTTAAAAGCAGGGCTCCGGTTAAAGCTGCCTTTACCGCGATATCAGCAGTTTCAAAATCTCTGATTTCCCCAACCATTAAAATATCAGGATTTTGTCTTAAAAACGATCTTAAACCAGCAGCAAAAGTAAGCCCAATATCAGGTTTAACCTGAACCTGAGTAATACCAGGAATCTGATATTCCACAGGTTCTTCTACAGTGATAATATTTTTATCAGGAGTATTAAGCTGATTAAGAATAGAATATAATGTTGTGGATTTACCACTGCCAGTAGGCCCGGTGATTAAAATCATCCCATAAGGCACTGTTACCGCATAACTAATCGCATTCATTGATTGAGGCAAAAATCCTAATTTTTGCAGTCCAACACTTAGATTTGCCCTGTCTAATACGCGTAAAACAACTTTCTCCCCAAAAATAACCGGCAATACTGAAACACGAAAATCAACCTCTTTATTCTGGAATTTGACCTTAAACCTTCCATCCTGCGGTATATGCCTTTGAGTTATGTCCATACCTGACATTATTTTTACTCTCGCGGAAACAGCATTTTGAATTTTTTTTGGTAAAGTCGCCGCACTAATTAATGCCCCATCAATACGGTAACGCACTCTGATTTTATATTCGTAAGGCTCTATATGAACATCAGATGCTCTTTTCAGCAAAGCTTCCGCGATTAAAGCATCAATCATCTTTACAATTGGAGCTTCTTCACTGGAACGAATAACTTCACTAATATCTACCTGTTCCTGATCTTTAACTACTTCTAAATCATGTTGATCAATGCCGTCAAGCACGTTACTCAAAGAATCAGTTCCATCTGCATTTTGCTCTGTTTTCTGATTATGAATGTGATAAAATCTATCAATAGCTTTATTAATATTGCCAGCCCCGTCAACTACAATGCTTATATCATAACCAGTAAGCGCTTTTAGATCATCAATGGCTAAAAGATTTGACGGATCGCTCATAACTACGCTTAAAACATTGCCCAGCCTGGAAAGAGATAAAACACTATAATGCCTGGCAACCCTTTCAGGAATAATTTTTGTTATTTCAGGCTTAACTGTATATTTTAAAATTCGTATCGTGGGTATATGTAAATATTGGCTAAAACAAATAACAATATCTTCCTCTTTAACAAAACCCTGCTCAACTACAATTATGCCTAACTGTCCTCCTTGCTCCTTTTGTTTTTCCAGAGCTTTTTGCAAATTTTCCTGACTGATAAAATTATATTCAAGCAAAAGGTCATTTAACCGTTTACGAACCCGCATTTTATGTCTCCTTTTAACTATCCGCAGTTAAACGCATAACCTCTTCTATAGTTGTAATACCCTTTAAAGCCTTAATTAGAGCATTTCCTCGTAATGTTATCATACCCTGCTGGCACGCTTTTTGTTTTATCATTGCTTCCTCTGCCTTTTTCATCACGAGATCTCTAATTTCCGGAGTTAAAACCAATACTTCAGATAACGCAACTCTGCCTCTGTATCCAGTCATATTACACTTTACGCAGCCGACTGCTTTATAAAGAGTCTTATATTCTTCAGATATTTTTAAATTTTGTCTAATTTCATCGCTTATTTCATAAGCCTGCTTACAATCTTGACAAAGTTTACGCATCAAGCGCTGAGCAGCAACTAAAATACAGGATGATGTAATTAAAAACGGCTCAATGCCCATATTAATCATTCTGGTTATTGCACCAGCGGCTTCTGTAGTATGCAGAGTACTAAGCACTAAATGTCCGGTAAGCGCTGCTTTTATTGCTATATCAAGAGTAATTGTATCCCGAATTTCACCAACCATAATTATATCAGGATCCTGACGTAAAAAAGAACGCAAAGCGCCGGAAAAAGTAAGGCCAACATCAGGATTAACATTTACCTGATTTATCCCTTCTATTTCATATTCCACAGGATCTTCAGCAGTAACCACATTTTTTTCAGGATCGTCTATATATTTTAATATTGAATAAAGTGTAGTTGATTTGCCATGCCCGGTAGGCCCGCAAATTAAAATCATCCCATGCGGGGCAAGAGACAATTCTTTCATCTTTTCTAAAGAGCTGGTTTCAAAACCTAATGTATCTAAGTCCAAAACAACCGCGGTTTTATCTAAAACACGTAAAGCTATCTTTTCTCCAAACACAGTAGGTAAAACTGAAACACGAAAATCAACTTCCCTGCTGCCGATTTTAACCTTAAACCGTCCATCCTGAGGCAAACGATGTTCTGCTATATTTAAAACAGACATAACTTTAATCCTTGAAACTATCGCGTCCTGCATTGCTTTTGGAGGCGACGGTACTTCCTGCAATAAACCGTCAACCCTGTAACGCACACGAAAATTTTTTTCCTGCGGTTCAAGTAAAATATCACTCGCTCTTTCCCTTATTGCTTCAAAAAGTAAAGCATTCGTAATTTTTACTACAGGAGCATCTTCAACTACTTTTAATACCTGCTGAATATTTTCAGAAGCAGCCTCCTCATAATTGTCCTCAACTACCTCTAAATCTATATCTTTAACGTCCTCAATAATCCCCTGAATTTGTGCGTTTGATGCTCTCTCATAACAAGTATTAATCGCTTTTTCAATATCCTCTTTAGTAGCAATAACAACTTTTAATTCATAACTGGTAAATATTTTAAGCTCATCAATAGCGAGAATATCTAATGGGTCCACCATAGCTATAGTTAAAACTTTACCAATCTTTGCGACCGCTATAACATTATATTTTAAAGCGAGCTGTTTAGGAATAATTTCCATTACTTCTGATTTGATTTTAATTTTAGAAAGATTAACCGGCGGGATATCCAAACTCTGGCTAAAAATAATTAACAAATCTTTTTCGCTGATATAGCCCATTGTAACTAAAATTTCACTCAGCCTGCGGCTTGTCTCTCTTTGCAAATTAACCGCTTCATTTAGTTTATCTACACTTAAAAAGTTAGATTTAAGCAAGCTTTCAATAATTTTTTCTTTTACGCTTTGAACCATAATTGTCTTTATAAAATATTGTTAGGCATAATAATTAGCTATCGCATTATTAATATCGGAAAAGGTAGAAATAAAAGTCTCTACTTTTAAACCTGTAAATTCAGTGATTTTTTCTTTGATCACATTATTTAATGGGTCTGCCATTGACAGGGTAAGAATGTTCCCAATCCTGTCAACAGGAATAAGGGCATATTTTCTGGCAATATTTTCAGGAACTAATTTTATAATTTCAGGATCAGTCTCATAATTCTCTAATTCCAGATAAGGAAAACCATATTGAGTAACAATTGTACTCACTAACTCTTCTTCACTTAAGAAACCTAAATCAATAACAACTTTAACAAAGATCTCCCCATCTCGCTTTTGTAAAGTTAGAGCATTATTTAATTGTTCATAAGAAATTATGCCTATATCTACTAAAACATTCTCTAATTTCTGAAAACTATTTTCCTGCTCATTAATATTCGCGTCTAATTGTTCCTGGGAGACATATTGCAATTTTACTAAAATTTGCCCAAGCAAACCCCCTTCTTCCAACTGAAGTTCTAATGCTTT
>QNCH01000173.1 GCA_003645745.1 Candidatus Omnitrophota bacterium | reverse complement strand
TAATTCACCTGGAAGCACTATTGGCTTTAACGCATTAGCAAGGTCATTAATATTTAAAACTATTATCCCCTGTATTTCAGCAACTTTATTTAAATTAAAATCATTAGTAAGTATTTTAGCATCCAAGACTTTAGCCAATTTTACTAATTTTCCATCCACCTCACTAATATCAGGAAAATCTTCATCATGTATTTTAACTACAACCCTGTCTATTTTTTGGATTTTATTTAAAATATCAAGCCCGCGCCTGCCGCGATTCCTGCGTAAAGGGTCTGAAGAGTCCGCGATTTGCTGTAATTCCTTTAAAACAAAACGTGGAATAATCAACCTGCCTTCAAGAAATTTTGTCTGGCAAAGATCCACAATCCTGCCGTCAATAATCACACTTGTATCCAAAATTATATGCTCTTCAACTTCATTATGCCGCGTAAATTTAACATAAGGAATAATCAAATTGAATTCATCCCTGCCGCGGATAGCAACAATCATTCCGAGATAACAAAGAATTAAAGTAAAAATTACCCGCATCATCCGCGCGGTTGTTTCATCAACTGGCAATAACATAAATGCTTCCGCAAGCAATTTTGCGGATAAAAGCCCAAAAAGCAAGCCGAATACAGCACTTGAAAGCCCGCGCACAGAAATGCGGCGCAGCCCGCGTTCAACTAAAATAATTGTCAGAGTTACTAATGCCCCTATTCCTAAACCAACCATCCCGCCTGTTGAACGGCCAGCATCTAATAACGCGCCGATCTGATAGCCTACAAGCATACCAATAACCACAAAAAAAGCCCTTATAATAGATATCGTCATCTCTTACGCCTTTCTAAATTTTAAATTATTACATTAAATTCTCTGCCGCTTCAAGCGGGGAATGACAAAAATCTTTTCTTTACAACTAAACAACTAAAAAAAATCCTATGATATACTCAAACGTAATAGGTTTGAGTATATTCATCTAAAAAATAACATCTAATGCTTCCCCTATATCCGCAACACCCACAAGGCTCAATCCTTGATCAACAAACCTATCTTCTAATAAACGCAAATTACCTTTTGGTAAAATAACTCTCTCGAAACCAAGTTTTTTAGCTTCATTAAGCCTTAAATTAGCCTGACTCACTGCACGCACTTCTCCACCTAAACCAACTTCACCAAAAATAACATCATTAGCACAAACCGGCTTTTCCTTAAAACTTGAAGCAATAGCAATAATTACTGCTAAGTCAACTGCTGTTTCCACTATTTTGACTCCGCCGGCAACATTAAGAAAAATATCCTGAGTTTGCAAAGCAAAATGAGCGCGTTTCTCAAGCACTGCAGTTAAAAGAGCTGCCCGGTTAAAATCAATGCCTGTTGCTCTGCGTGTAGGCAAGCCAAAATTTGTCTGGCTCACTAAAGCCTGAATTTCCACTAAAAGGGGCCGTGTGCCTTCCATAGTTGAAACTACTACTGAACCTGACGTTTGCTTTGGCCGTTCACACAAAAACATTTCAGAAGGATTCGCTACCTCTTTAAGGCCTAAAGACGTCATTTCAAAAATTCCAATCTCATTAGTGGAGCCGAATCTATTCTTAATTGCCCGCAAAATACGAAAATTTGTCTGGTCTTCTCCTTCAAAGTATAAAACACAATCCACTAAATGTTCTAAAACACGCGGCCCGGCTAAAGAACCATCTTTAGTAACATGCCCCACAAGAAACACAGAAATTCCCGAATTTTTAGCTAAAAAAGTTAACCTTCCAGCGCATTCTCTCACCTGACTCACACTGCCCGGAGCGCTGGATATGCTATCCCAATAAAGTACTTGCACCGAATCAACAATAATTACATCAGGACAAATCTTTTTAATATGCCCAATGATTATATCCAGATTTGTTTCAGAAACAATATATAAATTGTCCTTAAGCCCAATTCGCTCAGCACGCATTTTAGTCTGCTGTACTGACTCTTCCGCGCTGATATAAAAAACTTTCTTGCCCTTACGGCCCAGCACATTACATACCTGTAAAAGTAAAGTAGATTTTCCTATGCCGGGAGCTCCGCCAACTAAAACAACTGAGCCTTCAACAATTCCTCCGCCTAAAACATGGTCTAATTCACAAATATCTGTTTTTATTCGCAAATTACTAATTGATCTGATTTCTGAAAGCAACTCAGGTTTAGATAAAACATCAGGTACAGGCCTATTTTTTGCAGATATTTTTTGTACTACTTCTTCTGCAAAACAATTCCAATTGTCGCATTCAGGGCATTTGCCAATCCATTTTAAAGATTTATAACCACACTGTTGGCAAATAAAATTTGTTTGTTTCATTTTTGATAAATATACCCTTGATTATCATCACCCACCTGCTCATCAGTACTTTTGTTACGCGCACGCGGCGGCTTTCTTAATAATTTCCATGGATGTTTTTTTAAATCTGTAATCAAATCACTAAGTTGTTTATTGATTCCAATAACCATTTTTTCAGTTTTTAAGTAAATAGAATCATCATTAATAAATTTTCCTAATGTGCCTTTGCCCTGCGTAAGGCTATCAGATACTTGCTTTAACGACTCACTAACCAATAAAAGATTCTCTGTAGCTATTTTTACATTATAAAAACTCTGGCGCAAAGAATTTTTAACTGTTTGGTCTGCAACCACATCAACTAAAGATTCGGTCAATTTTTCCAACTGCACAGGATTTCTACCAATAAGGCAATCCCCATCTTTCAAAATATTTCCGCTATCTTTACCCACAACAATCTCCACAAATTTTTCACCTAAAACACCTAAAGTATTAATATATACTATAGAATCCTCGGGGATTTTAACATCCTTTTTTATTTTTAAAGATACCCTAACCTGAGTATTCGACTGTTCCTGATTATAAAAAATCTGCACATCATTCACTGTGCCAACAGGAACACCTGAGACATGAACCGGAGCGCTCTTTTCAATACCATTGACAAAATCAAAAACAACATGCACGTCATACTTACCAGCACTAAAAAAGTCTACTCCTCCAATCTGAAAAATAATTACAAAAAAAATAGCGATTGCACTTAAAACAAACATCCCTACTTTAAACTCTATATTTAAATTTTTCATCTGCTTAATCTCCATTAACAAAATTTCCCTGAATGCTCTAACAAAATACCATTAAGTGGCAGTAATTTTGTCTGTAATCGGACCAATTGCTGCTCCTGTTATAAATTGTCTGAGTATCGGATTATCTGTATTTTGTATCTGTTTTGGACTGCCTTGCGCAATAATCCGGCCTTTATATAGCATAGCAATTTTTGTGCCTACTTTATAAGCTGACTTCATATCATGAGTTACTACGACAGAAGTAACTTTTAATTGACGATTCAGCCTGACAATTAATTCATCAATCATATCCGCGGTTATTGGGTCAACACCTGTAGTCGGCTCATCATATAAAATAATCTGCGGCTTATTGCAAATTGCCCTGGCCAGACCAACCCTTTTACGCATTCCACCGCTCAACTGTGCCGGTTTTTTATGCTCTATATTACTAAGACTGAGATCAACACTTGCTAATGCTTTTTCAACTCTTTGCCTGACCTGATCAGGCTTTAAATTAGTATGCTCACGTAACGCGAATCCAACATTCTCAGATACATTAAGGGAATCAAAAAGCGCGGCACCCTGAAAAAGCATACCAAATTTCATCCGCAATTCAACTAAT
>QNCH01000172.1 GCA_003645745.1 Candidatus Omnitrophota bacterium | reverse complement strand
CTACGTATGCCAATAATCTAACCACATCAGTAATCAGCGGAACAGTAACCAACCAGGGCAATGGTTTTTACTCATTTGCAGTAGATGAGGCGATTTCTACTGATGATATTTATAATGGATACTATTTATACATTTCAGCTGGAGCAGACAGAGGCAAATATTATTTGATTACAGATACCATTGCTGCTACCAATACTCTCTGGATATTTGATTCTGCTCAAGGCGCGAGTTTAGCGGATAATGACGGGTTTACTATTGTGGATCGGGTTTATGATCAAAGAAGAGCATATGGAAGTGGATTTATGGATGACGGAATGTATCATTTTACAAAAGATGGTACAGCCGCTAATCCCATTACCTGGAATACTTCAGGAATTGTTATTTTAGACGCTATAAAAGTATGGTCGCATACAATTGGGCTGGACCAGGCAGATTATAATATAATTGATGGGTTTATTCTAGAAAAAACATTAGACAATGGAATTTATATTTATAATAGTGATTACTGCAAAATATCTAATATTATTGCTACTGATAATTGTTATGGGAATAGTTCATTTACTGCAGGTATAAAATTATTAAATGGAGCAAGTTATAATTTAATTGAAAATTGCGAAATTTTTAATAATCCTTATAGGTATGGTATTACTACTTGGAGTAGTAACACTGAGCATAATATTTTTAAAAGTAACAAAGTATATGATACTCCAAGTACTGGTCTTTCAATTCGCTCTCCAAACAATATTATTGTTGATAATATTTCTTTTGGCCATCCGACTAATTATGCCAGCGGTATTTCTTTAAATGCGGACTCAATTAATTGTTTGCTTAGCAATAATATTATTTTTAAAAATTATGCACAGAATATTGGTGTTGAGAGTAATAATGTGAAAATTTTAAATAATATAGCATTATTTTCTACTAGTTCATTGGGTAATGGCATTAAAGTTGAGAGTGGAGATTCTTCCATAATTAAAAATAATATTACATCTGGCAATCCTAACGGCATTCAAGACTTTGGCACCAATACTACCTACGATTTTAATTTCTTCTACAACAACACCGAAGACATTGACGGAGGAGGCGCAATCGGCACAAACTCCATAACCGGCACAGACCCCAATTTCACTCAAAGCGACACCGGCACAGCAGACGCAAACTCCACCACCACAATGATCATTGACGCAGGCCAGGGCTGGACAGCAAACCAGTGGGTGGGGTATGGGGTAAAAATAACTATTTCTGCTACAGATTACTGGGCAGGCGTAACTTCAAACACAGAAGACAGGCTGTATCTTGCGCCGGCTTTGGATGCTACACCTTCTGCTGCTGACGTATTTATAATTACAGACTTTTCCATCCAGGGCACAACAACTGCTTTAACACCTCTTGGACAGGGATGCAGGGCAGACGGCACAACTGAGCCGGGCACAGTGAATATGGGCGCAAATCTTGGCTATATTTATAACACAACAGATACTAAAAAATTCAACAAACTGCAAAACGCAAATGATGACGCCGGCCTTGGTGCAGGCGACAGCCTAACCATTTACGCGGTTGATGAGGTATCTACCGGAACAGTAGGCACAACCATAACTGACCTTGGCCCAATGATTCAGCTTGATGTGGACGAGGCGGCAATTACCGCAGACAACCAGTATGAAGGAATGTATGCGTATATGCTTACCGGCACAAACGCGGATACTCATTATATGATCATAGATTCTCAGGAAGATACAACAGATACTATAACCTTGCTTACAGATTCAGCCACAGGTTTTAGTTCTGGAGATACATTCAGCATAGTTGACAGGATTTATGATGAGCAGTCTTATACGTCTGCGAATGTAAATTTGAGTGTTTCAGGCACAAGCTCGTCTTTTATTACCTGGGCAAGTTCAGGCACAGTTGTTTTAGACGCGGATAATAGTAAAGACTATAATATTTACGCAACTCCAAGTTTAACCGGAGTAAAACTAAGCAATTCTCTAAAACTATTAAATGCGAGCACCAGCAGTTTTGGTGGTGAAAGTTATGGTTATAACCAGAACGGCTATTACCGCTGGGGCGGAGAAGTAGTTACCGCGCAAGGAACCGGCAACTGGTCATCCACCACACCAGACGCTCCCTGGCCCAACGGAACAGTTCCCGGAGACGGCAGTATGGTAGTTATCCCCACCGGAGTAACCGTGACCATAGATCAGGCAAGTACAACAGTTGGCGATTCTTCTACTACATCCGCCATCACTATAGATTCAGGCGGCACATTAGAATTTGATACAGCAACAGATGAAAGCCGTGAATTAATCGCCAAAGGCGACATCATCGTAAACGGCACCTTAACTATGCGCTCAAATTCAAGCAGTTCCTACACTTCAACCATAAAATTTGATTGCTCAAGCAATGTTGAGTTTGGCTTAATTGTTGGCGCAACCGGGTATCTTGATGTAGAAGGCACATCAAAATCCCAGCAGGATTGCGTGATTACCGCTTTGACCCAGGATGGAAGCCATAACTCTTATATTTATTGCCAGGAGGATTCAGAAACAAAAATAAAGTATGCTGAGCTTAGTTATCTCGGGGCATCAACTGTCAATAGCGTCTCGGGCATTTATGCCTATCAAATAAATAACACTCAGAGCGGTGAAGGTTTCACAATTGAAGGCAGCCGTATCCATAATAATTATTATGGTGTCCGGATGAGATATTCTTATTATTTTGTTTTACGGGATAATATTATTTATGATAACACGAGTAATGCTATTTTTTGCCGTTCAGACCATGGCCTTATTGAAGGGAATATTATTTCCAATCCTTTGACAAGTGCTATTTACTTGACAGAGAGAGGGAATAATGTATTTAAAAATAATATTATAATGTCAGTGTCTAACAACGGGATATACATTTTCAGTAGTACTAATAATTTGTTTTGTAACAATATATTTGTTAATAACCGCGATGGTATTTACATAACCAGCATTTCAACAGGTAATACTTTTAAAAATAATCTTATCGTTTATAATGGCTGCCAGGCAAGTAATTACGGAATCTATGTTAACGACGACGCTTCCAAAACCGGCTTTATCTCAGATTACAACTTAATCTTTGGCAATTATTCAGCCGCAGGCTATTGGGGCACAGACGGTGCGCAAGCAGACCTGGCAACCTGGCAGACAACTACTTCTCAGGACGCAAATTCTATAGAAAGCGCCCCGGATTTTTACAACTTTGACAACTCTCCCGGCGGAAACGACAATGGCGGAACAGAACGCAGTGTTACTTCTGCTACTGCAAGCACACTCACAGCTACAGGGGCAGGCTGGACAGTAGATGCGTGGGCAGGATATACAGTGTGGGTGGATGATGATTTTACCTCTGCAACTGGCTCTCAGTTTCGCTACATATTATCAAATACCGCAGACACGCTGACTATTGCCGGCACATTTTCCTCTACGCCTGACTCTACCTATGAGTTTAAAATCATAGATTTCTCAGTTGGCGCAGATTCTCCTGCTCTGGGAGCTGGATGCAACACTGTTACTGGCTCAGCTTCTACAATTACCAATATTGGTGCAGTCACAGATTATTCTTATTCAACCACAGATTTAAAAAAATACAATTCAATGCAGTTAGCGCACGACAATACCTCTACCGGAGCAGGCGATACAATCACCACTTACGCCAACAATCTGACCACATCCGTAATCAGCGGCTCTGTAACCAATCAGGGCAATGGGTTTTATTCATTCGCGGTAG
>QNCH01000171.1 GCA_003645745.1 Candidatus Omnitrophota bacterium | reverse complement strand
TTCAAATTTTCCCCTTATTTCGCAATACTCACCAGAGGTTTCACCACGCTCACAAGGTTACAGAGTTACAACCTAACGCAACTCCTTTTTGTAACTATTTGCAATTAAACAACTTTAAAAATCATACTATGTTTAATTACGCATGTATAAACATTTCTCTGATTACCAAACTTGACGATCCTAAAGAAACAGCATTTTCTCCAAGCCTTGAAGGGATTATTCTAACCATACTTTCAGGTTCTTCAAAAGCAAGCCGCCTGACCATTCTTTTTATCGGCTCTAACACTAAATCGCCGCAAAGTTCCATCCCCCCGCCAATAATAACTATTTCAGGATTAAAAAGATTGATCAAGTATGCAATTCTTATTCCCAGATTAAGGCCAGCTTTTTCTAAAATCTCTACAGCAATTTTATCATCCTGCCTTGCAGCATCCACAACCGTCTTTACCGTAATACTTTCAATATCTCCATTACATAGTTCTTTAAGTTGTATACTCTTACCCTGCTTAACTGCTTTTTTGCCAGCTTCCACTATTCCAAGATTTATCCCGCCTGGCTTAAACAAGCCAAGCTGACTGGTTAAATCATCGTCTTGCGCGTCAACATTAAGCTGTACCTCACCTGCGCTGCCTCCAGCTCCAGCATAGATATCTTCCTTCATTATAATTCCGCAGCCCACATCAGAAAACATATAAAGCACATTCTCAATCTCCGCATCCAGGCCAATTCTTTTTTCTCCAAAAGCAGCAACTGTCGCATCATTACCCACAAAAGTAGGAATACCAAATTCCCTTTCAATAAGATTTCTAATTGCAATATAACTTGCAGCAGTCTTGCCCCTACTTTGATCAGTGTCTCTAACTGTACCTGAGCGCGAATCAATTACACCTGAAATCCCAATGCCCAGTCCACGAATTTTTTTTACTTCAACTTTAGATTTTTCAATAATCTCATAAATTAATTCAATTGACTTACTAACAACTTCCTCCATTGATTTTTTAGGCCGGCGTCTTTTTACCTTAGCCACCATATCCAATGAAAGGTCAGTTAATACAGCAATAATATTTTCCGGCCCAATATCAATACCAATAACAAAACAATTTTTAGAATTCAATTCTACAAGAGTCGGCTTTCTACCGCCGCTGGATATATCTAAACCTTTTTCTACAACAATATCCTTTTTAATATAATTGTTTACATAATTTGACACAGTAACAATATTGTATTTTGTAATCCGAGAAATTTCAGTTCTTGTTACCGGGCCATATCTCCTGATAACCTCTAATATATCTAAATTTTTCCGTTCCCGGTCAGATAAAATCTGATCTTTAAATAACGCACCTTTCATTTTACCTCCTCATTTCGCGATACTTTATAAAGTATTATATTTAGGAACTGCAAAAAATTATATGAATATGAATACAACACTTTTTTCTTTACAGTTCCTAAATAGTATTAATAACTACTAATTAATACATTTCTAAATATCAAAAAAAGTATATCATTTCTTATTTTTAATGTCAAGCATTCTCCATGATGAAGCCCCAGCCCGATTATCTTCAAGCAATATGCCTATATTTTGTAATTGACTGCGAATATAATCAGCAGTTTCAAAATTATTTTTTTGTTTTAAAAGCTGCCTGGCACCAATAATAACCTGCATCAAAGCATTAATAAACTCCTTATTTTGATTATCCATTTTTTCCTCTTTGTGTAAAAATAAACCTAAAACCATACCTAATTCTCTAAGTATTTGAGCAATTTTAGAAGTTAAAAAATACTTAAGTTCCAAATCTATTGTTTGTTCTGTAAAAATCTTATTTCCCAAACTAACTAAATCAAAAAGCACAGATAAAGCTTTTGGCGTATTAAAATCATCGTCCATTGAATCCGTAAACTTTTTTACATACCGTGTTACCTCTATATCCCTATCTTTTATTATAGGGTTAGATAAAATATTATTCTGCCCTTTTCCATACTGGCATCTTAAACTTAATTCATCAACTTTTTGAAAAAACACTAAAAACCTTTGCCTGGATTTTGCCGCTTCTTTAATTCGCAGCTCACTATAATCTAATGGACTGGCATAATGGCTGGATAAAAATAACATCTTCAGAGTTTCAGGATGATTATTTTGCAAAATATTTTTAGCTGTAATAAAATTCCCCCTGGATTTAGACATCTTCTCACCTTCAACAGTAAGCAGTCCATTATGTATCCAATACCTGGCAAACTGCTTGCCTGTAGCGCCTTGTGACTGGGCAATTTCATTTTCATGGTGTGGAAAAATCAGATCCCTGCCTCCGCCATGAATATCAAAAGTTTCTGCCAAATATTTAATGCTCATAGCAGAACATTCTATATGCCACCCAGGCCTGCCGCTTCCCCAGGGGCTGTCCCAACACGGCTCATCAGGCTTTACTTTTTTCCAAAGAGCGAAATCAAGAGGATCTTTTTTATTTTGTTCTTTTTCAACTCGCGCGCCAGCCAACATTTGGTCAACGCTTTGGTGCGAAAGCTTCCCATAATCAGCAAATTCACGCACACAAAAATAAACATTTCCACCTGCTTCATAAGCCATACCTTTATCAAGCAGCTTTTGAATCATCACAATTATTTCAGGGATATGCTCGGTAACTTTAGGCTGAATATGCGGAGTTTTAAGATCAAAATTCCGCAGATCCTCAAGATAAAGACGCGTATAATATTCTGAGACCTCTTTTACTTTTTTCTTTAAGCTTAAAGCATTAATATCCTGTTTAGTTTTCACTAAATCCTGCAGCGCACGTTGAATTACTTTGTCATCAATATCTGTAATATTACGCACAAACGTTACTTCCCAGCCCTGGTATTGAAAATAACGAAAAATATGATCAAAAACAAACGCTGAACGCAAATGTCCAATATGGCTGACATCATATACCGTAGGCCCGCACACATACATCCCAACTTTATTTTTTTCTAAAGGAATAAATTCTTCTTTTTTCTTAGTAAGTGAATTATAAATTTTAATGGCCATTGTTTATTTTTCTTTCTAACTGCTCAATTCTTTCTTGTAATTTTCGTATAGATGGCATTAACGGATCCCGTACATGGATGTGGTCAAGAGTTGTTTCAATTTTCCTGCCATCCTGGCGTGTTAATCTGCCTGGAACGCCAACAATAGTTGAATTTTGCGGCACATTCTTAATTACCACCGCATTCGCCCCAATATAAGAATTATCTCCAATTGTAATATTGCCTAAAACTTTAGCCCCTGCGCCAATAACCACATTATTGCCGATATTAGGATGACGCTTACCTTTTTCTTTACCTGTTCCTCCTAATGTAACACCTTGATATATAGTAACATTATCGCCAATCACAGTAGTCTCTCCAATCACTACCCCCATGCCATGGTCAATAAATAAAGCTTTGCCAATTTTAGCCGCAGGATGTATTTCAATACCGGTAAACCAGCGGCTAATCTGTGACAGCCAACGGGGAAAAAAAGGAATCCGCATTTGCCATAAATAATGCGCGATCCTGAAAAAAATCAACGCGTGTACACCGGAATATGTCAGCAAAATTTCTAATACACTTGTTGCCGCAGGATCACTCTCTTTTGCAGAAGAAACCTCATGTTTAAAAATTATACTAACAATAAAAACAATTAAAATAAAAACTATAATTACAAACAATAAATTTAACAACATTATCTCCTATACTCAAACGTAATAGGTTTGTAAAATTTAGGCGTTTCCCTGTACTGTAGATTGAAACGATCTGACTTAAGACAAACCGCAGGCGCAGCTTGCTGCGTTGAGG
>QNCH01000170.1 GCA_003645745.1 Candidatus Omnitrophota bacterium | reverse complement strand
TGTAATCGGTGAGAAGCTGTGAAATAATACCCCCTTTTTACGTTTTCACTTTTTTTCTCCGACGAGACACAAAGCTGAACATGCAAAAAATGGTGATTATTTCACAGCTTCTGATAGAAGATGGGTTCCAATTATGGATTCCATGTGCTATAAATTAGAACGATCTGACTTAAGCTAAACCGCCGCTGCGCCTAAGGTTTGGCGAATGAAGAATGTTTCAAGATGTGGTGCAGGGGAACGTCATAAAATTGCAAACCGATTACGTTTGAGTATATAGGGGAAAAAAAGGAATATCTAATTACCTAACTCCGTCCCATATTCCATATTCTGACTCTTTTTTTGATGGAGAAAAAAATTTTATTTTTCCGTTTTTTGGATACTAAATGCGATTCTGCCTTGGGCAACAATATCTCCAGACACAGAAGCTGTGGCCTTAGTTATAGCCATTTTTGTAAGCATTTTTTCCGCTTCTATCTCTATACGCACTTGATCTCCAGGCACTACAGATTTTTTAAATTTAACATCTACTTTCGCAAAATAATAATTCACTTCATTTTTACGGATATGTTTACTCTGAGCATATAAGATAATTGCTGCTTGCGCCATTGCTTCTAAAATTAATACTCCTGGCATTACTGGGAGGTTAGGAAAATGGCCTGAAAAAAATGGTTCATTTATCGTAACATTTTTTATAGCTACAAGTTGTTTATTCTCTTCAAAATTCAAAACTCTGTCAATTAGTAAAAAAGGATATCTTTGCGGTAGAATTTTCTCTAACTGCATTATAGTTAACATAACTCTCCTTAATCCATACGCACATATGGCTGTAAAATGTAAATTATAGAGACACACCCCTGCGGTTGTCTAATAGACTTGTCGCGTAATTATTTATTAATTTCTTTTGTCGCAAAAATCCGATCAATTAACTCCTCATAACTGCAAACAGCAACGCCAATTTTCCCAACAACAACACTCGCCGCATAGTTTGAAATATATGCTGCTTCTAAAAAGCTGGCACCGCAAGCAATGGCTAAAGTAAAAACAGCAATTACTGTATCTCCAGCACCTGAAACATCAAAAACTTCCTGTGCCATTGTAGGAATATGTGTTATTTTTCCTTGTTTTTCAAATAAACACATTCCATGCTCTCCGCGCGTAATCAGTACTGCTTCCGAAGACGTATTACTTAATAACTTCTTCCCTGCTGCTAATAAAGATGTTTTATCAGAAATTTTAATACCCACAGCTTTTCCTGCTTCATCCTGATTTGGCGTCAAACAATGCACCCCATGGTAGTAAGAAAAATGCTCCTCCTTAGGATCAACTGTTACAATAACGTTATTTTTTTGAGCAATAGAAACAACTTCTTTGATCAACTCAGGGATAATTAGCCCTTTTCCATAATCTTCAATAATTATGGCATTAATACCTGCAATATTCTGCTCAATATAACAAACAATTTTTTTTAATATTATTCTGTTTATTTCTTTTATTTTTTCTCTATCCACACGCACCACTTGTTGATGTCTGGCTACAATGCGTGTTTTCAACGCGGTCTTATAGTTATTCGCTTTAACAATGCCCTTAACATTTACTTTCCGCTGTCTTAACTCTGTTTTTAAAATTTCTCCCCAGCTATCATCGCCAATTACACCAATTGCGTGCGCGCAACCTTGTAAAGTGCTTAGCGCCACAGCAACATTTGCCATCCCCCCAGGCATAAATGATTCGTCTTCCACCTGTACAACTGGCACAGGAGCTTCTGGTGATATACGTTTAACATCTCCCCAGATAAATTGATCTAAAATTAAATCGCCAAGGACTAATATTTTCGCGTTTTTAAAATTATCAATAATTTCAACCATACGTTTTTTATTAATCGCCATTATCTATCTTCCCTGCTTCTGGTTTGAGTATATTCAATATATCATATTTCTCAATATACCGCAATATTTGCCTATATAGCTAACTCTCTGATTAATTCTTCTTTAAGAAATTTTCTAACATAACGAATATCTAATATTCCCGCGAACATACGCGTTTTTAAATCGTCCACCACAGCCATATATTCCAAATTTAACTCAGACATTAAAACTATCGCGTTTTTTAGAGGTAAAGCAATATACGCTATTTCTTTTGCAGGAACTAACGCATCCTGAGCAACCATCCATTGCCAGCAATTCTGATCGATTAAAATATCTTTTAAATTTTCAAGGCTTATAGTTCCGATAATTTTAAAATTCTGATCAATTACAGGGTAAACAATAAATTTATTTTCCGAGAACATTTGAAACACGTTACTAATTTTCTCTGAATTTTTAATCGGTATGATCCCTTTTTCCATAACATCACCAACTTTGCATCTGTTCATAATATCATCTTCAGTAATATTTTTGTTAATCTCACCTGCTAATTTAACCGCAAGTTTTACCATTGGCGGGCCTAAAAATTGAACAATTAAAGTAGACGCTGTAACTCCAAAAATTATCATATCTCCTAAAGACATACTTTCAGTAATTTGAATATTATTAAGATGCTGGCTTGCCATAATTGACAAACCAATAGCAACTCCCCCTTGAGCAAATAAACCTAAGCCTGTATACTTTTGAATAACTGGATCCGCATTCACTATTTTTGCTCCTAAATACGCTCCTGACATTTTTCCAATAGTTCGGGCAATTACATAAATGCCAACAATTACCCAGAGCATAAAAGGCATATTGGAAATGCTTAGCCTCGCGCCAACAAGTACAAAAAAAACTATATAAATTGGTGAAGCAAAACTTCTAATTAAAACAAATATTTCCGTACTTCTTTTAGGAAGAAAATTAACCAGAGTAACCCCCATAGTCATAGTTGCTAAAATAATATCCATTCCAACTTTACTGGAAAATCCAATAACCAGAAGAAGCATACCAATAGCAATTGCTAATATTTCATCTTTTCTTTCTTTGAGCCGCAGGATGAAAAGTTTTAAAATAATTCCAGTAATAAAACCTAAAGCAATAGAGCCGCCAAGTTCCATAACAATGTAGATTAATTCATGCCCAATAGATGTGCTGCCGCCAACAAGTATCTCAGCAAGGCCTTTGCCCAGTCCATATAATGTCATTGCCAGGGCATCGTCTAAAGCTACAACAGCAATTAAAGCTGTAGTTAAAATTCCGCGTGCGCGATATTCCCAGAGTACATTAATCGTAGAAGCAGGATCTGTAGCTGAAGCAATAGCGCCAAAAACAACACCAGCTGCTACAGCAGCAGCGATATTATGCACCCAATAAAAAACTACTAAACTAATGGAAACACTAACTAAAATAAAAGTGACCAGCCCTTCACCTAATAAAATCGAAATAAAATCACGGCCATACTTATGGAATATTGCAGCTTTAAGTTCACCTCCCACTAAAAATCCAATTAGCCCCAACGCGAACCAATTAAATGCTTGAAGATTCAAAATAGTATCTTGCTCAATAATATGTAGTCCTGACTGGCCGATTAAAATCCCAATAACAATATATCCAATTACCTGGGGAATACGTAATTTATGAAAAATCCATGCGCCCATAGAACCGCCAAAGATACCAATGCCAAGTAATAGAAGAACTCCAAAATTAATATTTTCCATCATAGTAACCCTATCTTTATCAAAAAAATAACTGCTACGGATATTTCATAAATATCCAAGTAAAAACAGTATGCATTATATTATTCAAAATTAATATTTACAAATTGTACTCAAACGTAATAGGTTTAGGTGCAAATTATTATAAAAAAATAAAGGCGTGATAAATCACGCCATTATGAATACTTATATAGGTTTGAATATATTC
>QNCH01000169.1 GCA_003645745.1 Candidatus Omnitrophota bacterium | reverse complement strand
GCTTATCTACAGAATATTTTACTTCAACAACATATAAACCTACTAGAGATATTGCTGGCAGTGCAAAAACAGGGCCTGCTACTGTAATTATCAGCGGATTGTCTGTAGGGATGTTCTCTACTTTTTATCCTATCCTGATTGTTGCTGGCGCAATACTTACCAGTTTTTATGTTGCAGGCGGGGCAACGGATTATAATTTAGGGCTTTATGGCATAGGTATTTCAGCAGTGGGAATGTTAAGCACTCTGGGAATTACGCTTGCCACTGATGCTTATGGCCCTGTGGCTGATAATGCCGGCGGTAATGCTGAAATGGCGAATCTTGGCCCTGAGGTAAGAAAACGCACTGATGCGTTGGATTCTTTGGGTAATACTACAGCAGCTACTGGTAAAGGTTTTGCGATTGGATCCGCAGCTTTAACCGCGTTAGCATTAATTGTTGCTTACAAAGACCATGTAGGGATTTTTGGCAAAACTTTAGAATTAAGTTTGCTTAATCCTCAAGTATTAGCTGGGCTTTTTATTGGCGGCGCAATGCCGTTTATGTTTTCTTCTATGACTATGAGTGCTGTGGGCAAGGTTGCGGAAGATATTGTAATGGAGGTAAGAAGACAGTTTAAGGAAATTAAAGGTTTGATGGAGGGGAAGGCTAAAGCTGATTACGCGGAATGTGTGAAAATAGCCACTGTAGGAGCACAAAAACAAATGATTTTACCTTCAATTACCGCAATTGTAATACCTGTGCTTGTGGGATTGCTCTTAGGTGTGGAAGCAGTGGTTGGGCTTTTAACCGGCGCTACAGTATGCGGATTTGTTTTAGCAGTAATGATGGCTAATGCCGGCGGAGCATGGGATAATGCAAAGAAATATATTGAAGAAGGTAATCTCGGAGGCAAAGGTTCTGATTTGCATAAAGCGAGTGTAGTGGGGGATACTGTTGGAGATCCGTTTAAAGATACTTCAGGCCCGGCACTGAATATTTTAATTAAACTTATGTCAATGGTTTCCATTGTTTTTGCTTCTTTTGTAATAAGCAATACTTTGTTTAAATAGTTATTGAGAATTTTTCTACTTATAATCAAATCTATTACGTTTGAGTATAAGATATTTTAAATATGCCCCTATGTTTTACGGGGCATATTTATTTTTAACTCCAATGAATAAATTAATAAATACAATAAAACTGAAAATTGAAGAACAGCAAACAATTGTACAGGAAGACAGAATATTAGTTTGTGTCTCAGGTGGCCCTGATTCTGTGTTTTTACTGCATTTTTTAATGCAGATAAAAGAAGCTTATAACTTAAAATTATTTGTCGCGCATATTAATCATTTGTTAAGAGGTAAACACGCGTTAAAGGATGCTGAATTTACGCGGTCTTTATCGGAAAAGTATCAATTACGGTTTATTACTGGCAAAGCTGAGACTACAAAATTTGCTATAGAGAATAAATTATCTTTAGAAGACGCGGCAAGAAGGCTGAGGCGGGAATTTTTTCTTAAAACAGCCTTGCGTTATAGAATTAATAAAATCGCGCTCGCGCATACAAAAGACGATCAAGTGGAAACAATTTTAATGCGCATCTTAAGAGGTACAGGCATAAAAGGCTTGTGCGCTATGCAGCCAGTCAGTAAGTTAGGCCCTAAATTGCTTATTCGGCCTTTACTATGCATAAAAAAACAGGAAATTATAGAATATCTAAAAGAAAATAATTTTAAAGCCAGGCTTGATGCTTCTAATTTAAAAACTGATTTTTTTCGTAATAAAGTGCGGCTGCAAATTATCCCATTTTTGAAAAAGTTTAGTTTGAAATTTGAAGATAACCTGTGCAGGCTTAGTTTACAGGCAATTGATTTAAATGAATTTTTGGATTATTCTGTGGACAATATTTTTGCTGATTTAGTGGTAGAGCAGAATAAAAATAAAGTTAAAATTAAAAGAGATGCTTTTTTATCTTTAAAACCTGCTTTATCTAATCAGCTGATTCGGAAAATAATTTTGGATTTAAAATACAATCTTAAAAATATTGATTTTAAGCATATTCAAATAATTAAAAAATTTAGTCGGCAATATGCAAATCAAACTAAAACAATACAATTGCCTCAAGGCATATTTGTGAGAAATCATCAGCAGTTTATATATTTTTTTAAAAGATTGCCTATTGCAAAAGTAAAAAATAACTTAATAGTAAAAAAAATAAATTTTAATCAGGAATCGGATACTGTTGTTTTAAATTATTCTTTTTCAATATCAAGTTTTGAAAGTAATTTAAAAGTAAAATTAAAAAAACACTCAGCCTATTTAGAATATTTTGATTTAGATAAAATAAAAATGCCTTTGTTGATTCGCGGCAAAAAACTGGGGGATATATTCAGGCCTTTAGGCTTAAAAGGGAGCAAAAAACTTAAAAAATTTTTTATTGACCAAAAAATATCTATAGATTTAAGGGATAGTGTTCCTTTGGTAATTTCAGGCAAAGAGATTATTTGGGTTGTAGGCCTGCGTATTTCAGAGGATTATAAAGTTACACTTAAAACTAAACGTATTTTAAAAGTTCAGGCAAAAAAAATGGCTAAAGCCTAAAATGTTACGCAGTCCCTTAGTTTAATATATGTCGGGGGGGGGAATCCCTGTATTCGCCCGTTACTCTTAGTGTGCAATTTTTATTGCAGAATATATTCAACAAGTGTTTAAAAAATTATACATAAATTTTTAAAAAAAATACATTCTCGTGTAAATATAGATTTAAAAATAAAAATTATTTGGTGTAACTTATTGATATTAAATATGTTAGGAATGTGAAAATATTTTTTTAAATGAGTTCTTGATCTTTGGCACACTAAATGCTATATTGCTAAATATGAATACTAATTATTTTAAGACAAATAAAATGCATTTTAAAGTTTTAATTGCCGGGATATTGTTTGCGTCTTTGATTATTATACCCAAAGTAATGGCAATGTCTTTAGGCAAAGATTTGGAATGTAAATCGTATGGGGTGAGCTTATTCCTCTTAGGTATTAGCAGTGCGGGTATTGGTTTTGCCCAGAAGAATTTTGCGCGGATTAAAAAATGGTTTGACCTTTTGACTGCTTTGATTGGCATTGTGCTTAGCGCTCCGTTTATCCTTGTTTTTGCTCTGTTGATTAAGATTTTTTCTCCTGAAGGAGGAGTTTTTTATACTCAGCAAAGAGTGGGGAGGTATGGCCGGCTTTTTAAAATTTATAAATTGCGTTCAATGAAAATAGATTCTGAAAAACACAGCGGTGCGGTTTGGGCGCAAGGCAAAGGTTATCAGGATCCTCGGGTAATTCCAGTGATTGGTTCTTTTTTAAGAAAAAGCCATATTGATGAATTGCCGCAGTTTTTTAATGTATTAAAAGGTGATATGAGTATTGTAGGCCCGCGTCCTGAACGGCCTGAAATTATCAGGGATCTGGTTAAAAAAGTGCCTGATTACAGGCAAAGGCTTTCAGTAAAACCAGGCATTACCGGACTGGCTCAGGTGCATCACCGTTATGATCAGACTTTATCTGATGTAAAGAAAAAATTAAAATTTGATATTCTTTATATTAAAAAAATGTGTTTATTTATGGAAATAGCAATTTTAATAAAAACTGCTATTGTTGTTTTAAAAGGCAAAACATTACACTGGAAGTTAGGATTATAAAAAATAAAATGTCTTGCTTTTTTTAGAAATTGCATTTATAATCAAGGGGAAGTAGATAAAATTTATTTATTTTAATGAAAAGGAGTAGTACAAATGAAGAAAATAATTGTTTTTATGGCTGTAGCTTTGGGTGTGTTTTTTTTGAGTGCAGGGGATGGGTTTTGTACTTCTTTTGATTCATT
>QNCH01000168.1 GCA_003645745.1 Candidatus Omnitrophota bacterium | reverse complement strand
TTTGTTTACGCATATAATCTTGAGGCGCTAAATGCATATTTGCTTTTGTAATTTCAATATAATAGCCAAAAATTTTATTATATTTTATTTTTAATGAATTAATGCCTGTGCGTTTAATCTCTTTTTGCTGTAAATTTGCAATCCATTGTTTTGCCCCGCAGTTAAGAGCAAGCAATTCATCTAACTGCTGATTATATCCATTTTTAAACATACCTGCTTCACGCACAGACAAAGGCGCATCCTCTCTTAGGGCTGTGTCAATAAGCGCGGCTAAATCATCTAATGGGTCAAGGCCTTTAGAAATTATTTCTAACAAACCGCATTCTGTATCTTTTAAAATATTTTTTAGATCAGGCATAAACTTTAAACATCGCCCTAAACTGAAAATATCCCGCGCATTAGCTGAGCCAAGGCTGATTCTGCCCAAAAGCCGCTCAAGATCAATAATATTTTTTAATCTATCATCTAATTTATATTTTAAATTCTTATTTTTAGATAAAAATTCTATTGCATCAAGCCTCTCATTGATTCGTACAATATCCAACAACGGCTGTTGAATCCATTGGACAATCATCCTGCGCCCCATTGGAGTGAGGGTAAAATCAAGTTCTGAGAGCAAAGTCAATTTTTTATCGCCGCGCATTGTGCGCACAAGTTCTAAATTACGCTGAGCAGTACTGTCTAAAATCATAAACTGGCTTAATGAATATAATTTAAGCTGATTAATATGCAAAAGCCCTGCTTTCTGAGTCTGCTGCAAATAACGCAGCCCGGCTCCAGCCGCGCAAATTGCCGCAGGCATATTCTCACAGCCAAAACCTCTTAAATTTTGTACTTTAAAATGCGTGGTTAATGCCTGATAAGCTGTGGTAAAATCAAAACTCCAGGGCTCAACATCACTGATTAAAACATTCAAATTTCGTTTAATATCACTAATTAATCTGCTATCTTTTTTTAGTTCAGGGCAGATTAACAGCTCAGCCGGAGCCAAACGCGTAATTTCACTAAGCAATTTTTCCTGATCCATAAGCTGAACAACTTTAAATTCTCCAGTAGACAAATCCACAACTGCCAGTCCATATTCCTGCTGCGGCTGCTGATAAACACTTACTAAATAATTATTTTGCGGCTTATGCAATACTGCTGCGCCGGTTAAAGTGCCTGGAGTAATTACACGCGTTATTGCTCTTTTAACAATGCCTTTAGCCAGCTTTGGGTCTTCAACCTGCTCACAAATCGCCACTTTATACGAATGTTCGATCAGCCGATTAATATAAGTATCTGCCGCATGATAAGGCAGGCCGCACATTGGTACACGATTTTTGTCTGCTGCAGCAGAACGGGAAGTAAGTGTAAGCCCTAAAATAGCAGACGCGATTTTAGCATCATCAAGAAACATCTCATAGAAATCGCCCATTCTGTAAAACAAAATCGCGTCAGGGCATTCCTTTTTAATCTGCAAATACTGCTGCATCATTGGGGTAGTTTTTATCGTATTTTCAGGCATTGTCATTTTCACATTCTTTTCTTTATTAATCCGCGAACTCAAGGCTTTCTACTCCATATTGCAGGAGAAATTTACGCAGATCAAAAGGCAAAGGAGACTTTAAACAAACTCTACAATTTTTAACCGGATGAGTAAACTCCAATAAAAACGAATGCAGCGCGGTTCTCTTAAATTTTATCGGCCAGTCTTTAGCAAAAGCAAATCTGCGATCACCAATTAAAGGATGCTTTATATCCTTAAATTGAATCCTGATCTGATTAGTCCTGCCGGTAATTAATGCTATTTTTAAAACACTAAATTGCGGGCAATGATAAATAGTTTGAAATTTTGTGATTGCAATTTTACTTTTTCCCTTTGTTTCATAAGGCCATGCCCGCTTAATGTAACTTTTTAATTCTCCCTGCTTTTTCTTGATCTCTCCCTGCACAAAAGCAATATAAATTTTTTCTATCTGCCTTAAACGAAATTTAAGCATCATCAATTCCTGAATTTTTTTACTTTTAGCAAAAATTATCAGTCCTGAAGTCTCTTTATCTAAACGGTGGCAGGGATAAACTGACGCGGACACGCAGGATTTTTTTACCATTTCATTTAACAAAAGCCTTAAATCTTTTTTTGAGCCAGAATCCGCAGGCATAACTAACAATCCAGACGGCTTATGCACTACCATTAAAAAATCATCTTCATAAACTATACGTATTGTATCTTTTTTCATAATCTAATGTATCTGTATCGGACAGGCCACGCCTGTCTGCGTGCGGCACGCACAGGCAGGACCTGTCCCTACATATTTTTTTACCTACAAATTTTATTAACGAGGCTACATATACTCAAACGTAATGGGTTTGAGTATATTACCCACGCATTTTATTTTTCCAATCTGTAACTAAAGTATTCAGATCAAAATAAAAAGTTCTGTCTATTGCTTGATCAATAGTATCCCCTTTGCCAAGGCAGCCCAACAATTCAACCAGATGATATAAAGAGAACCTATTAATCAAATAAGAGACAAAATATTCTGACTGAGCGTAAACCAATTCTATTTTCCCGCTCTCAAGCTGCCCAAGCTGTGTTAAATTCATTTGCGCAATATCTGTAAAATCAAACAATTCATCTTTACGCACAGCTTTTAATAATAATTGCTTTCTTGCTTTACGCATCTTTACTTTTTTAAACGGCTTTGCTTCATACTCAGCCAATCCTTCATTAAGCCATAAAGGGGCATTATTGCCTGCTAAAATCCGCACTAATACATGAGTATATTCGTGATATAATATAGGCTTCATATGTAACGCGTGCTCGCCTACCTGCTCACCAAAACGAATTTTGCCGTCATAAATTCCACCAGCCCAATCAGGGAAATAACCTAAATTCGCTAATTTTTCTTCAGGATAAATAATCACTTGAATTACAGAATTAGGAAAAGTATTAAAATTCTGGCCAACATCACGATAAGCGTTTTGTAAAATTTTTACTACAGAATCTGCTAAGTCGTGTTTTGCAGCAGCAGCAAACTTTATTTTAAAACTACCAGTACGGATTGTTTTAAAATTACGTTCTAATCCTTTCTCTTTTTGCATTTTTTCTAAACGCTCCCTGACTTCAGAAAGCTCGGAATTAAATTCTAAAGCTTTTTCCCAATTTTTAGCAGCCTCGTCATAATCATCCTGATTATAAGCCAGCTCACCACGTAAAACATACAAAGATGCGTTCTCCTGGTCGAAATCAGCAGCTTTATTTAAAAACTGCTTACACTTCCAATAATTACTTTTCATAAATTCCTGATAAGCTAAATCAGTATAAACAACAGAAATATTTTTTCCAATCCTTGGATTGCCCTGAAAATAATCTAAGGCAGACTGCAAATAATGCAAACACTCCTGCAATTTTCCCTGTTCTTTTAGAGTACCCGCGTATGCGTTATATAAAGAAGATAATGTTTCCTGAATAATCTGCTCATCCGGGCATAATTTATAAGCCTGCTTTTCGTTCTGAATGGCTTTAAGCCATTTTTCCTGTTTAGCTAACTCGTTACCATAATTATGATACAAAACACTTAATTGTTTTTTTACTTTTTTATTATTTTGGTTCTGGTTAAAAATCTTCCGGCAGCTGGCAATCAGAGCGTCATAATCAGGTTCCGCTTCCCGCGTAAAACAAAAATCGCAAAAAAAAAGAGACAAAAGAAAAATAAATATAGCTCTATAAAAAAATCTATGGGTTAATTTTCGAATTTTTTTATCCCTTCCTTTATACTCAAACGTAATAGGTTTGAATATATTTATTTAGGCTCTTTGGAGTTTTGAGTGGGTAAGCAATATTTATTGAAGCTTCTTTCATCTTGTCACACCTGCTCA
>QNCH01000167.1 GCA_003645745.1 Candidatus Omnitrophota bacterium | reverse complement strand
TTATCCCATCCTTCACGAAGGGCAGAATGCGAAAAAATAAAACGTACAGGCTCTTCAAAAGAAAGCAACCGTTCTTTGTCCTTTAAAATTAAATCATAGGCATCAACATCATCTGTTTCCGTAAATTTTTTGCCGGTCACAGGATCAACCATTCTCCCTGATTTCTTATCAATTGAAAAATAACCATTATGAGTACAAGCAGTATCTATCCCCTCCAAATACTTTTTATACTCCGGCTGAGTCAAAAGGCCCAACCCATTTAGACAATCCCTGTATTCTTCTTCAAAAATTTTCGCGTATTCACCGCCTTCGTCTCTTCCGTCTTTATAAACTCTATATTTAGCAACCTCATCAATAAAAAAGAGGGTAAGCACTTTAATGCCCTGATGAAACAATGTCTGCTCCTTTTCAAAATGGGCTCTGATTGTTTCTCTGATCTGAATACGCCGCAGCGCGGCCTCATTAACATCTCCGGCAGCTTCCCCAGCTGTAAGTTCTACTCCATTGGTAAAGCTGACTGTATCTGTAATAGCATTAATATCTGAAATTACAAAATCCTTATATTGATTAAGTTTGTTAGATAAATCAAACAGATTGTCGCCCTTTTTCAATTTTCGCATGATTCGTTTAATGCCGCTATTCTGCTTAATTTCCATTTCAATACGCGCAACCGGGCTCTGTTTAGATATTTCAATGGATTCCAGATAAAGATAAGCATTGATTCCACTTAATCCCTTAACTGATATACCGCGCACAGCTATTTTTTTAACCAGTTTTTGATTATAAGCATCCAAAGCATCCAGGCGATGCACTTTATTATGATGTTTCTTATGTGTGGCAGAATATCGAAGAATCATTAAAGGATTAAATTCTTTTAAAGAGTGAAAACTTTTACTCTCCTTTTTACTATCGCCTTCTATTTTTTGCGGTTCATCAATAATTAAAATAGGTTTGTTTGCTTTAATAACATCAATCGGGCGGCGGCTCTGAAAATCATCTAAAACTTCATAAATCCTGCGCGCGTCTTTTCCACGCGCGTTGAATGCCTGCACATTAATCACCATCACATTAATCCCGGCATTTGAGGAAAAACTCTCCAGATTATGAAGCTGCTTAGAATTGTAGATAAAATGATCCACCCTCTTACCGTAAGACTCCAAAAAATGCTCTGTTGTAATTTCCAGCGATTTATGAACGCCCTCTCTGATCGCAATACTAGGCACAACAATAATAAACTTACTCCAGCCATATCGTTTGTTCATCTCAAAAAAAGTCTTTATATAACAGTAGGTTTTCCCAGTACCAGTCTCCATCTCAATATCCAGATTAACAGGAGATACTTTCGTTTTTACTAAACTGCTTGAGAGCGGAAGATTCTGACAACGCTGGACTGCTTGAATATTTTCCAATACCTGTTGCTCGGTTAACATTAGATCTGTATTTTTAAAGCCGGATTTATAAAATTCCTCCTGCGACAACCCCTGAGCATCCTTCTTTTTTACCCCGGGATCAATGCGATAATTAATTCCAGCAACATTGGGCTGCCCCTTAAAACAATCTACTACCGCTTCCACAGCACGAGTTTGGTAAACTTGTTTTTTGAACTTAAGTTTCATCTATCTAAATCTCCACGTTTATTCTGCAAATCTCTTATTCTTTCTGCATTTCTTTCTGCAAATACCAGTTTTTATTCTGTATTTATACTCAACCTCTGCCCCTTCAGACACCCCATACTTATTTATTTTTTTAACCGCTTTACGTCTTTAGCAATCTTTTTTCCTTCAGACTTCAATCTGCGCTCTAATTTTTTAATGTCTTCTTCCGGCGGTAATGCTTCAGGTTTAATATTACTCTTTCCCAACAGATCCCGAACATCCTTATTATTCTTCACATGCTCACCTGTAATAATCAGTTCTTCGCGCAAATTATTCTTTTTGGTATTAAAACTGGTGATTTCAGCAGCCAAGTCTTTAGCTTTGATGGTGATAGTCGGTAAAAAATCAGCTAACGGCCGATTCTTTGGCATACCCAGTTTCTGTTTCATTGCCAGAGTGGTATGCCCTCCAAAAAGAGCGTAATCTCCCTGACTTCGCAATCGCGCGAAACCTTTACCGTCAACGCCGCGTTCATATACTATTCCCGAAAGCTCAGACTCCGTATCAGCCAACTTTTTGCGTGCCAGCAGCCGTTCCGCTAACGCTATACGTTCTTCCAATATTTCCTGTCGACGGGTTTGAATAGCAAAATAACTCTGGGCAAAAGCAATCTTTTCTTTACGAGAATCGCCATTTTGGGCTATTAGATAACAGGCGTAGCGGGTAAGCATGATGTCATCAACTTCTTTAGATGCGCCCTTAGGCATGGGTATCGTTTTGCTGACATCAGCAAAATGATCTGGAATGTTCTGCCTTGAGTTCAGACAAGCCGTTTTAGCTTTATCAATAACCTGCAAAAAATTACGCCATTGTGTATAGTCCAGTAATTTCTGCAAATCCCGCGCCATCCAATACTCAATATTCTTTTGGGTATACGCGGACTCTTCAAACGTTTTATTTAATTGATTGACAATTTCTTTCTTCATGGTTTTTATCTCCTACCAACGCATTTAGTTAAAAGCAATTACCCCCTAAGAAAAAGAATCCTTCAACAATTTCTCCCCCTTTGAAAAAGGGGGCCGGGGGGATTTCTTTTCGATTCACATTCTTCCTTTTACTTCTTGATAAATCACTTCAACTACAGAATCCAACTCTTGCAAAACCTGTAAATTATTAAAACGTAATATAGACAAATTTTGATTCTTTAAATACTTATCCCGCAAAACATCTTTTTGTCTCGCATCTTCCTCCATATGCTGAGATCCATCTACCTCTATAACAATCTTTGCCTTAGGCGCATAAAAATCTACAATATAATTCCCCAGAGGTTTTTGACGGTAAAACTGGGTATCCATGATTTGTTTTCCGCGTAACCTTGACCATAATTTTTTTTCGCTATCTGTCATTTCCTTCCGCAATCGACGCGCATTATGTTTCAAATTGACTTTATATTTTAACACCCTAAATAAATCCCCCTAACCCCCTTTTTCAAAGGGGGAACATCTTATCATTTAAATCGTCTTCACTTCCGTATGTGGTGACATCAGTTTGAAGATTTGTTCTACGTTGATTTTTACGCTGTCATCTTTGAAACCTGCATCACGGAATACAACACGAAGCGGTTTATGCTTTGCCAGCTCTTTGCAAAAATCTTCTGTTATTTTGCCGCCCTTGGCAAAACAGGCCGCAAGGGCATTGCCGTCTACAAAGAACACCTTCTGGCCGCTAATAGTTTCTTCAGTGATAGGCAGAGACAAATCCACACCCCAATCAAGCAGAACCTGAAAAAGCAGGTCTTGGGCGCTGCGATCACTTTTTATATTATCAGTCATTTTAAATAATGTATTTTGATCTATTGAATCAGGTGTGTAATAAACATCAGCCATATTAGAAGAGTCAACTTTTAGAACACGGAAGCCGATATCTAAATTTGAAGCCGTTATAGCGTTTTCTTCTTTGATCTTTTTTCCAGCCCGGCGAATACGTTCTTTGCTGATTTCAGCTATGGTTTTGTATCCAGCCTTATACGCTTCCGATTTTTCATCGCATACTTCAGGAAGCTGCACCATGATAAATTTTCGATTTCCGCCGCCTTCGGCGTTGAGCTTCATAACTGCGTGTGCGGTGGTTGCGGAGCCAGCGAAAAAGTCGAGAATAATATCATTTTTATTAACATTAGCAATTCTTAATATCCTACTAAGATAACGTATAGGTTTAGGTCCATCAAAAAACCCTTTATCATCAAATAGTTTCTTCACCTCTTGCCGTCCTTCTT
>QNCH01000166.1 GCA_003645745.1 Candidatus Omnitrophota bacterium | reverse complement strand
ATTAAAGATAGGATAGTCGATCTCAAAGGTGTTCTTATTATGTAGGGATATAGGTTGCTGTGTTTTTTGTGTGTGCTTGAGTGAGCCTGTACGCAGTCAGACTGTCACGTAGTGTTGATTTTTTAAAAAAATGTTAAAATTAAAAAAAATAAATGTTACTTGTGGTTTAATTTTTTCCACAATACTGTGTTTGTGTTTTTTTTCTTTAAATAGAGTAGATATAGATAAGAATGTTGTAAATTTACATCAAGAATTTTTAATTAATACTTCTGATTTTGTTAGAACAATAAATCTGCCGCAAAAAAGTGATTATATTTTACAACTAAAATATGAGCATAAGTTTACAGACACAGAAGTTGTCAGCTTAAACGGCAGAAAATTAGAATTAAAATTAAGCAATATTTCCGGAAAGATCTTAACACGTTACTATTATGTAGAAACGGATTGTATTGATATTGGCAATAATTTTTTAGAGATAAAATTTATGCCTTTAAATCCGCATAAAATAGATGTTAATTTTAGGAATTATTTTACTTCTTTTAGCGCGGAGAATGCTTTTTTTACAGTTGCTAATTCAGGGTTAAATAACAGAAAAGTTTCTTTGTCTAAAATGTCAATTATATATTTTTTTATAATGATTTTTTCTCTTTGGCAGGGGTGTGTTTTTTTAGGCAAGGTATTTTTTAATCAGTCTTTTATTCAAAGTGTATTTAATACTGTAATTGCTTTTGTCCCCTGTAGTCTGTTTTATTGCATTCTTTCTATAGCTTCATATACTTCTCCGTATGTATTAATTGTTAAACCTGTATATTTATTTTTGTTTTTAACGATGATTACTTTAATTAATAGTTTCTTTTTGAATTTTTTTTCTTTATTTTTTTTTAGGAGTGTATTGCATAGCCCTAACCGGGAATATTTATCAAGCGATTTTTTGCCTATATGGCTTAGCAATTTGATTCTTTGGTTAAAAAAAAGTGAGTTTTCTGATAAATGTGTTTTGGTATTTATGTTGTTGCTTGTTGTATGTGTTTTTTTTCTTATGTTAGGGATGCAGGCATCCGCTGAAAATTTGGCCAATGTCGCGTATTTTGTTCTTGCGGGTGCAGTTCTGATCAAATTTTTTAAATTATTTAGGGCGCACACTGATAAAAATTAGCATACGCCTTTGATTACAGCGATTAATAATGATTCCAGAGACAATTTTGTCAGGAATTTAATTTATACTCAAACGCAATTGGTTTGTAAAATTTAGGCGTTTCCCTGTGCCCTAGATTGGAACGTTCTGACCTAAGTCAAACCTTAGGCGCAGCAAGCTGCGCCTAAGGATTTGCGATAGAAGAACGTTTCAAGATGCAGCGTGAGGGGAATGTCATAAAATTACAAACCAATTGCGTTTGAGTATATGTCTTGTAAATTAAAATAATGTGCTTTTTGCAAAACAATAAAAAAATAAATTGGAAAAAGGAAGTTTTTGCTGGTATCGTATTTATATTAATTAGTATTTATGCGACATTTCCCCTTATTTTTCATTTAACTGAGAGTTTTTATGGCACTAAAACAGATCCTTTAGCCTGGATTTGGACATTTTGGTGGTATAAATATGCCTATTTGCACTCTCTGCCTGCTAATTTTGTGCCGATTCTTGCTTATCCTTTTGGATTACATAAGGTAATGCTTTATCCTTTGTGGGATTGGTTAAATCAATTTTTAAGTATTTCGTTAGGCGAGATTACCGCGTATAATTTTCAGGTAATGTTGAGTTTTTTCCTCTCAGGCATATCAATGTATTGTCTAAGTTATTATTTTACTAAAAGCCGTATTTCTGCTTTGTTTTCTGGAATTATTTTTACTCTTTGCCCTTATCATTTCGCGCGTGCCTGGGATCATCTTTGTTTGTCCAATATGCATTGGATGGTATTTTATATCCTTGCGCTGTTTATGTTTGCTAAAGAAACAACACTGAAACGCGCTCTTATTTGCGGTTTATGTTTTAGTTTGATCGGGCAATTCAGTAGTTATTATTATGTTTATTTTATGATTATTTTTACCGCATTGTTTATTGTGTTTGCGGTTAGCATAGGGCTTAAGAGGCGGAAATTTAATTTGCGAAATATTTTTCATATTGCTTTGCTTGCGAGTGCAGGATGCATTGCTGCGTGCATAATTGTTTTGCCTCAATCCTGGACATATTTAAAAATGGTCATATTATCTCCTGAACAGGCGTGCACAGCAGGTATTATTCGGCCGTTCAATCATTTATTTGCTGATTCAGCAATGCCTTTAAATTATTTTTTACCAGCAGTTTACCATCCTGTGCTTGGCAGAATAACCAGTTTTTTTATTGATACTCCTTTATATGGGGAAAATAGCGGGGCAGAGCAAACTTTATATTTAGGCGTTATTCCGCTGATTTTATCTTTTATTGGTTATAAAAAATGGAAGCAAAGTCGCAAAAATGGGTTAAGCTCTGAACAGGAAAGCTTTGTAATTAAATTTTGGGCAATAGGTTTCTTTGTTTTTATGATTTTTTCGTTTAGTCCCTACTGGGGTGCGAGAAGCGGATTACATATTTTATTTCCTTCTTATTTTTTGTTCCAGATCGCTCCTATGTTTCGTAACTACGCGAGATTTGGTGTTTTGGTTATGATCAGTGTTTGTGTGCTTTCAGGTTTTGGCTTAAAATATTTATTAAAGAATATAAAAGACAGTAGACAAAAAATACTTCTGGCGTGTATTATTTTGATCATGACTATGTTTGAATTTCTTAATATGCCGCCATATAGGATAACTAATGCTGATATTCCGGAAGTTTATTTATGGCTCAAAACACAGCCAGTAAATATTATTGCTGAATATCCCCTGGAAGCAGATGAGCGCCAATTATTATTTTGGCAGAGGATACATCAAAAAGCTTTAATTAATGGCGCTGTTTCCGGCACAGAAGCTGATCTCGTTAAACAAAAAATTATTGATATAGAAGCAAAATATACAGCAGGCATATTAAAATTTTTAGGTGCTGAATATGTTATTGTACATAAACAAAAATATTCTAATTATGAAGGCGGAGTTATTGTTGGCAGAGTGCCTGAATTGACAGAAAATGAGAATTTTGAATTAGTAAAAAGTTTCGAGCAAAATGACGTTTTCAGAATAATATCTGAGCCTGTTAATCCTGATATAGTTAGTTTAAGTAATCAATCTCATTTAATGGCAAAGATTGGGGAAGATAAACATCGGAAATTAACACATATTCCAGAATTATGTTTTGCGTTTAAACCTGGTGAGCGGTTTAATTATAGCGTAAACTATTTTGGGCTTATTCCTTTAGGCCAACTAAAACTAAGTATTAGTAATTTTGAAAATATGCAGTTATGGCATGATTATTTTGCGGTTACTAATCAGAAATATTATGATAATGAGTTTTTAGTGTTTTTAAAAGCGGTAGTTTTGCCCAGTAGATTACTTAGATGTTTTGTCGATATAAAAGCTCAAGCTGAATCTTGTTTTGATTGCCAATTGTGTTTTCCTTATTATTATCAAGAGACATCTCAGATAGGGCAGGACAAATTAAAACAGAAAAAGGTATTTTACGGCCAGCAGTCAGGGATAATGTACGCTAAAGACAAAATGGTAAAGATCAATGAATTGTCCACACTGGATCCTGTTTCAGCTCTTTTCTTCTTGTCATCTGTAAAATTTGTCAAAGGCAAAAAATTTAATATTTATGTTAATCCTGGTAAATCGAATTATGTTTTAAAAATTGAAGTTAAAAATAAGCAGGAAAAGATAATTCATGGCAATAAAATGATGGTTTGGAGTGTTTGCGCGGATATTTTTAAAAAGCGGAATCAGGATGAAAAAATTGCGCGTTTAATATT
>QNCH01000165.1 GCA_003645745.1 Candidatus Omnitrophota bacterium | reverse complement strand
CTTTTAGTCAGAAAACAAAACGGAGAGCTGCATTTAGAGAAATTTGGGGATTGTAAATGAATAAGTGTTGCATTTATATCCACAGATTTAGGCCAGATTTATCTGATCTGATTGAACGATTTTCATGGCGTACTTTTAGGTACGTTGAGGAAATCGCGATTGAAGATCAGGTAAAGATGGTCTGAAGATGTGAGGTAGAAATGTAATACTTATTCATTTACAATCCCTTAGGAGTACTGATGAAATTTGAGTTTCCTGAAACTATAAAAAGTGATTTTAACGGAAGGATTAATTTATGCGCAATATTTTAGATAAAATATACAGTCCTGATGATTTAAAAAATTTGTCTGTTAAAGAGTTAATTTTTTTAGCAGAACAAATCAGGCATTTAATTATTGATACTGTTTCTAAAACAGGGGGGCATTTGTCTTCTAATTTAGGTTCAATTGAGCTGACAATTGCTTTGCATTATTGTTTGCATATGCCTGAAGATGTGATTTTATTTGATGTGGGGCATCAGGCATATACGCATAAAATACTTACTGGAAGAAAAGACAGGTTTCACACACTCAGGCAGGCAGGCGGCATAAGCGGGTTTCCTGATATTAGCGAAAGCCCGTATGATTTTTTTACTGTAGGGCATAGTTCAACATCTATTTCCTGGGGGCTGGGACTGGCATGCGCGCGTGATATTATTGAGCAGAAGAATCGCAGGATAGCTATAGTTATTGGTGATGCTGCATTAGCAAATGGTATGGCTTTTGAAGCGTTAAACCATACAGGCCACTTAAAAAAGAATTTAATTGTTATTTTAAATGATAATGAATTAAGCATTTCTCCAAGTATTGGAGCTTTAAGCACATATTTAAATAGAATCGCTTCAAACCCTGTATATAATAAAGTCAGGAAAGATGTAGAGAAATTACTTAAACGTGTGCCGTTTTTTGGCTTTCGCACTATACGGGCTGCAAAAAAATTAGAAAAAGCTTTGAAAAATTTGCTTGTACCTGGAATGTTTTTTGAAGATTTAGGTTTTAGGTATTTTGGCCCGATTAATGGACACGATATTGGAGCGCTTATTTCTACGTTAAAAAATGTAGCTAATTCTGAGGGGCCTGTTTTACTGCACCTTTTAACTAAAAAAGGCAACGGTTATAAACATTCAGAAAATGAGCCTTCCAGATTTCATAGCGCGGCTAAGTTTGAAGTTGCCAGCGGCTCTATGGCGAGCGCTAAAGCAGAATCATTTACAAAGATTTTTTCTGATAAAATGTTAGATTTAGCAGAAAAAAAACAAAATATTGTGGCAATAACCGCGGCTATGCCTGCAGGTACAGGTTTGGAAAAATTTTCGCAAAAATATCCTCAGAGATTTTTTGACACAGGCATTGCGGAAGAGCATGCGGTTGGTTTTGCCGCTGGACTGGCAAGAGGAGGGCAAAAGCCTTTTGTCGCGATTTATTCTACGTTTTTGCAAAGAGCTTATGACCAGGTTATTCATGATGTGTGTTTGCAAAAGCTTCCGGTTGTATTTTGTTTAGACCGCTCAGGCATAGTGTCTGATGACGGTGCTACACATAACGGTATTTTTGACCTGGCGTACTTACGCGTTATTCCAAATATGGTAATTATGGCTCCCGCGTATAAAATAGATTTTAAAAGAATGCTGGAGTTGGCTGCTAACTTAGGAGGGCCTTGCGCTATTCGCTATCCTAAAGCAAATGCTTTTGATCTTACAACTCAGGAAGGGGATACGCAATTAAAGGTTGGGCAGGCTGAAATATTGCGCAAAGGTAAGGACGCGGTGATTTTTGCTCTTGGCAGTATGGTTACGGCTGTTTTGGAAGCAGCGCAGATTTTAGAAAAAGAAGATATATATGTAGAGGTAATTAACTCCAGGTTTGTCAAGCCTTTAGATGAATCTATGCTGCGGGAAAAAGCAGAAGAGTTTAAAACTATTTTTACAGCCGAAGATGGTGTACTTAGCGGCGGCTTTGGCAGCGCGGTAACAGAATTTTTGCAGAATAAATTTAGGCATTCTCCTACGGTAAAGATGTTAGGGCTTGCTGATCATTTTTCAAAGCATGGAAAACGGGATTACCTGCTTTCACAATGCGGTTTAAATGCACAGGGCATTGCAGAATCAGTTAAACAATATTTGAATTCAATAGATTTAAATACAAAAAGGGAGCTTTTAGATAAATGAATATAGTTAGATTCGCACCTTCACCAACTGGTTTTTTGCATATAGGCGGAGCGCGTACCTGTCTTTTTAATTGGTTGTTCGCGCGCAGTACTCAGGGAAAATTTGTTTTAAGGATTGAAGACACAGACCTTAACCGTTCTGAGAAACAATATGTTGATGAAATTTTAGACAGCCTTAAATGGCTGGGACTTAATTGGGATGAGTTATATTATCAAAGTAAGAGATTTAATCTTTATCAGGAATATGCATTCTCATTGTTAAATAGCGGCAAAGCATACAAAGAAGGAACTGCTACAATTTTTAAAGTGCCTAAAAATACACAAGTAACCATATATGACCTAATCCATGGCAAAATTGTTATTGATACAGAACAAATTAAAGATCAGGTATTAATTAAATCTGACGGCTCGCCTGCATATAATTTTTGCTGTGTGCTTGATGATGCTTTAATGGGAATTACACATATCATCAGGGGGGATGACCATATTGCTAATACGCCAAAGCAAATATTGCTTTATGAGGCTTTAGGTTTTAAGCTGCCGAAATTTGTGCATATTCCAATGATTTTAGGCGAAGATAAAACCCGGCTTTCTAAAAGGCACGGAGCAACAAGTATTAGTGAATACAAAAGGCAGGGATATTTGCCTGATGCGATTGTTAATTATCTGGCATTATTGGGATGGTCTTCGGGCAATAACCGGGAAATATTTAATTTGCAGGCTCTGGCAAAAGAGTTTTCAATTAAAAGGATAAATAAAACAGCAGCAATATTTGACCTTAACCGCTTAAAGTGGGTAAATGGTTATTATATTAAAAACCTTGAATTGCAAAATTTGGTTGAGTTACTTGTGCCTTATTTAGAGAAACAGGGATATATAACTGAAGATTTTGATTGGCTGCGTGGTTTGGTAAAACTTTACAAAACAAGGTTTCAAACTTTGCCGCGATTTCTTGAATTAACTAAGTTTTTCTTTGAGGATAGTGTGGATTATCAAACGCAGGCAAAAGATGAATTTTTAAAAAGCGAGCAAGCTGCTGATTATTTAGAAAAACTTAAAACACTCTTAGAACAGGGAAATTTTTCTACTGTAGAAAACATTGAACATATTGTGCGCACTTTAGTGCAGGGATTGAATATTTCTGCCTCAACCTTAATTCATCCTGCGCGTGTAGCTTTAACCGGCGGAACTGTAAGCCCAGGCATATTTGAAATAATTTATTTTTTAGGCAAAGAAAAATGCGTAAAACGTTTATCTTTTGTAATTGAAAAAATAAGGAATAACTGGGAGAATACTCAAACGTAATAGGTTTGAGTATAAGCAAAGGAACAATTTGTTATATTATCAATAGTATGTAAATTCTAATATTATAAGACAAATGCATACGCAACCAAGTATTTATTTTTGTTATGTCCGCAATATTATAAGATAATGCAAAGGAATGAATAGTATGTGTGCTGTTGATGCATACTATGTATATTAAATGTTATAGCAAATAATAATAATGAATAAATATCCTAAACGAAAAATACATCGATTAAAACAATATACTTATTCACAATCAGGATATTATTACGTAACGATATGTACGTATAATCGTAATTTATTATTTGGTAAGATATCAAATACATCCAAAGAACCTGTAGGGTCACAGCGTGCTGTGACCGATACAAT
>QNCH01000164.1 GCA_003645745.1 Candidatus Omnitrophota bacterium | reverse complement strand
GTTAATAATATGAACGTCAGCTATTTTTACCGCTCCTGTATATACATCCCATGGACGCTTGTGCCCAAAAGATTGATGGAGACGTCCGCGGTTATAATATTCAAAATATTCTGTTAACCCTTCATGGAATTCTTGCATCGTCTCATACCCTTTAATATAAATATTATGATACTTGCCTGTTCTCCATAAACGCTCAACAAATATATTGTCCAATGCTCTGCCACGTCCATCCATACTGATTAAAATATTTCTGTCTTTTAAACGATTCGTGAATACTTCACTTGTGAACCTTGATCTGAATTAAATATTTCAGGATTACTATATTTTAGCAGAGCCTCATCAATGGCTTCACAACAAAAATTAGTATCCAGTGTATTGCTTAAACCCCAACTCAGTACGCTGCGACTGTACCAGTCCATAATTGCAACCCAATACGCAAAACCATGTTTTAATCGCACATAAACTATATCCGTACTCCACACCTGATTAGGCTTTTCTATTTTAACATCTCGCAGCAAATACGGATAGATTTTATGCTGCTTATTTGATTTGCTTGTATTTGGCTAAGTCAAACCGCAAGCGCAGCTTGCTGCGCCTAAGGATTTGCGAATGAAGAACGTTTCAAGATGCAGTGTAGAGGAACGTCATAAAATTACAAACCAATTGCGTTTGAGTATATAAAGCGTTTAAGTCGATTGAGCGAGTTCCGCGAGCGAACATCGACTTAAACGCTTGTTCATAATACTCCCTCAGCAAAGTAACCGATGAATTACTGTTCCTAACAAAACCCCTTGACATCTGCATATTAAATGCACCATAATACATACATACAGGATATATGAAAGGAGCTGCTATATGAGAACAACACTAAATATTAGAAACGACTTGATTGAAAAAGTATCACAACTCACAGGAATTAAAGAAAAAACTACTATGGTCAGATTAGGTTTAGAAGCACTGATTGCCAGGGAAAGCAGTAAAAGGCTTGCTAAACTAGGCGGAACTGAAAAAAACTTACGGATTATCCCGCGCAGGAAAGTTCGTTAATGATTGTTGTTGATACATCAATCTGGGTCTCCCATTTACGCAATGGCAATTCTAAACTCAAACAACTTCTAAGTGATGGTGAGATCCTTTTATTATTGGAGAACTTGCCTGCGGTAATATTAAAAACAGAAAAGTAGTTTTGTCTTTACTTAATTCTCTCCCCATGCTTAACACAATAGATGAGAAAGAAATTTTATTTTTCATTGAAAAAAAGAATTTAATGGGTAAAGGCATTGGCTTTATTGATGTTCACCTTCTGGCATCCGCATTGTTAAGTGGAATTCCTCTCTGGACAAAAGACTCGAAGTTACAACACGAAGCTTCTATCCTGGGAATAGCATATCTATACTCAAACGTAATTGGTGAATGAATGTTAAAAATAGAAAATTTAGTTGTTGAGGTTGCCGGACATCAAATTTTAAAAGATGTAAATCTGGAAATAAAAAAAGGTGAAACATTTGTGCTTTTTGGCCCTAACGGCTCAGGTAAAACAACCTTACTAATGAGCATTATGGGGTTTCCTAAATACAAAATCACGCAAGGCAAAATTTTTTATCAAGGCAAAAATATCACCCGTCTCCCCTTAGACGAACGGGCACGGTTAGGACTGGGAATTATGTTTCAAAGGCCCCCGACAATACACGGAGTTACTTTAAAACAACTAATCGGAATTTATGCTAATGATCTGGATGTTCAACAATTAGGTAAAGCACTTAATCTTTTATCTTTTTTTGACCGGGATATAAACGCTGATTTTTCAGGAGGAGAAATAAAACGATCTGAAATATTACAGCTTTTTGCCCAAAAACCGAATATAGTACTTTTAGATGAACCTGCATCAGGGGTAGACATAGAAAATATCTGCCTGATCGGCAAAGTTATCTCACAACTCCTGCAGCACACAAATGCGGTAAAAGAAAAAACAAGGTCAGGTTTAATTATTACACATACAGGCTATATTTTAGATTATGTAAAAGCAGACAAAGGTTGTGTAATGATTAACGGAAAGATTGTTTGTCATGGAGAGCCGCATTCACTTTTAAGAGGTATTCATAAAACAGGATATCAGGAGTGCATAAAATGCCTGAAATAAATCTACAAAAGATAAAAAGACTTGCAGCTGCCGCTAAGGACAAAAAATCAATCTTTGGAGAAGATATTGATCTTGAGAATATTGAGACAAATAAGCAGCTTAATATTTCAAATAAAATTCATAAGATTAATCCAGTAACAAAAAAAAACCTTCTTTATGCCGGCATTGACTTAAATACCGAGCAAAAAGCAGGCGAATATTTACAAATAGACAATTCTGTTTCTATTTGTAACGTGAAACAACCTGGTATTGAGGTAATGGAAATTAATCAGGCATTAGAAAAATATGTATGGTTAAAAAATTATTTCTGGAATGCGGTTAAACCTGATACTGATAAATACACAGCAAAAATCGCGCTTAGCCAGTATAGCGGTTATTTTATTTGGGCAAAAAAAGGTGTAAAAACTATCTTCCCTGTACAAACAGGACTCTGCCTTGGCCACGCTGGATCAACACAATATATCCATAATATCATTATCGCGGAACAAGGTGCCAAATTACAAATTATTAATGGGTGTACAACCAATGACACGGAAAACTATGGGCTGCATCTTGCGGTTTCTGAATTTTACGTGCAAAAAAACGCGGAAATCAGTTTTACAATGATTCATAATTTTGGCAAAAATGTTAATGTCAGGCCGCGCTCAAACACTATTGTGAAAGAATCGGGAATATTTATCTCTAATTATCTTTGTCTGCGTCCAGTAAAATCAATCCAGGCATATCCTACAACCTATTTAATTGGTAAAGGCGCTGCTGCAAGGCATAACACTATTTTAGCCGCTGAGCAGGGGACAAATTTAGATATTGGAGCAAAAGTAATCCTCAAAGCGCCTGAAACAAAAGCAGAGCTAATTTCCCGGGCAATTACAACTGGCGGCAATATTACTGCCCGCGGCCAATTAGTAGGAGAAATTTGCCCGGCAAAAGCGCATTTAGAATGCAGAGGGTTGCTTCTTGCTAATCAAGGAACTATTTACGCAGTACCTGAACTGATTGGTAAAACTGCCGGCATTGACTTATCCCATGAAGCTGCAGTAGGGAAAATTGCACAGGAAGAAATTGAGTATCTTATGGCACGAGGTATGACTAAAGACGCGGCAACCGCAACAATTGTGCGGGGTTTTTTAAATGTAGGCATAACAGGGCTGCCGGATGTGCTAAAAATAGAAATGGACAATTTATTAAATGTAATAGAAGAACAAAATGCGTCGTAAACATTTTAATCCCTCCACTTTTTTGTCATACCAGTTGTTTTAAGCTGCCTGGAAAAATACATGATATACTCAAACGTAAAATAAAATTGGTGAAAAAATAATCGGTGAGAAGCTGAGAAATAATACCCCTTTTTTACATTTTCACGTTTTTTCTCCGACGAGGCATAAAGACGAACAGGCGGAAAATGGTGATTATTTCACAGCTTCTGACTGAAACGGGGTTTCAGTTATGGATTCCCTGTGCCCTAGATTGGAACATTCTGACTTAAGCCAAACCTTAGGTGCAGCAGGCTGCGCCTAAAGCTTGGCCAATGATGAATGTTTCAAGACGCGGTGAGAAGAGGATGTCATAAAATTGCAGACCTATTACGTTTGAGTATATATCTAATTATCTAACTACGTCCCCTATCCTTATCCTTATCCCTATCCTTATCCATCCCTAACTCCTATAAAGAAAATAAAAAAAGGCTTAAGGAAAGAATGCCTCCGATGATAAAATGGTTATGTAAGTAAAAGACAACCATCACCCAAAGGGTGAAAAT
>QNCH01000163.1 GCA_003645745.1 Candidatus Omnitrophota bacterium | reverse complement strand
GATTCCTATATAATTATGCCTAATCATTTTCATGGTGTTTTAATTATTGATAATTCAAATAAACGGGAGGGTTACAAACCCTCCCCTACAGATAAATTATATTCGTTATCTGAAATTATCCGTGGATTCAAAACATTCTCATAAAAACAAATTAATAAAACAATAAAAACAAATAACAAATTTAAATGGCAACGTTCATTTTATGATCACATTATCAGGAATGATAAATCATTAAATAACATCCGTGAATATATAATTAACAATCCCGCAGCCTGGGAAAAAGACGAAAACAATATAAATATACCTGTAGGGACAGGTTTGTAACCTGTCCGCTATAATAAAATAAAATATCCAAAACAAGATATAAATTTTAATACATAAAAAATTCTAACAAACCAATGCAGGTAATTTTATTCCGCGCTGAAATCGGCGCAGAAAAAGGCAGGTGAGTTTGAATGTTATCTGAGAAATAAATAAAAATAAACAAAAATTATTTAATCAAATATAATTATCCTGTATGGTTCCCAGCATAGCTGAACAGGCAGGCTCGTTCTTTACAGGATAAATGAAATATTTACATCTGTAATTGATCGGCAAAATTCAAGCGTTTCCCTGTGCCCTAGATTGGAACGTTCTGATCTAAGACAAACCGCAGGCGCGTTGAGGTTTGGCCAATGATGAACGTTTCAAGATGCAGCGTGAGGGGGACATAAAATTGCAACCATATTACGTTTGAGTATATACTTTATTGAACATCTAATGCACGGACAACAAATATTTTCACCGGCTCTGCTTGCAAAACACAGCCATTATATCCCCTATATACGGCAGTAATAGTATATTCACCAAGCATTTCTGTGTTAAAATCAGTTTTAAATTTTAACCTCTTAAAAGGGTATAATTTAATTTTTTTTAAGTTTAAACCATAAACGCCCAAAAGCTCATCTTTGTGGCCATCAGGCTGAATAACTTCTATTGTTAAAGAGTTCTTATCTAATGTAGGCTCCAATAATCGCAAAACTTTTTTAGTCTTATTACTAATATAAACATTAACAATTACATCGTCCCTTAATCTATAAATTGCCGCATCTGTTTTTACCCAACATTCAAGGATGCTTTCTTGCGCGCCTACATTATAAGCCTGAAAATTAAAACAAATAACTATAGCAATCAATATTATTTTTTTCATATCAGTACCCTATTTTTTATTATACTCAAACCTATTACGTTTGAGTATATCCCGCATAAATATTTTTATCCGCTTAATAGCTTCTTTTAATTGGCTGTAATTAGTCGCATAAGACACCCTGACATAATTGTCATAATCCTGGCCAAAAGCAACTCCAGGCACAACCGCAACCTTATGTTCAGCTAAAAGCCTATTTGCAAATTCTAATGAGCTTAAGCCTGTCTGTTCTATAGATGGAAAAACATAAAAAGCTCCATGAGGTTCTATACACTTTAGGCCAAGCTCATTAAAACTACTAAAAATAAAATTCTTTCTTAAATTATATTCTTGTTTCATTCGAGCTACATCTCGTTTACCACTATGCAATGCTTCGCATGCAGCTATTTGGCTGATAATTGACGCACAAAGCATTGTATATTGATGTATTTTCGTCATTGCGGAAATTATATTTTCAGGCCCACAAGCATATCCTATACGCCATCCAGTCATTGCATAAGCTTTTGAAAATCCATTCAAATATATTGTATATTCTTTAGCGCCTTTTAACATTGGATATGGGATATGAGGATGATTATAAGTCAAGTCTCCATATATTTCATCACTAATAACCACCAGATTATGCTTCTTACATACTCTATTTATTGCTTCTAATTCCTTCTTTGTATATGAAACACCAGTGGGATTACAAGGATAATTCAAAAGTAAGCCTTTAGTTTTTTTAGTACACGCAGACTCAAGCTGTTTAGGATTTATTTTAAAACCATTTTCCTCGGTAGTAGGAACAAAAATTGGCACACCTCCTGCTAATTCGACAACAGGCCCATAAGACACATAACAAGGCTGCGGAATAATAATCTCTTCCCCTTGATTTAAAATCGCTCTTACTGCCAAATCTAAGGCTTCACTAACACCCACTGTAATTAAAATTTCTTGATCAGCACAATAATCTAAACCAAATTTCCTGCTTAAAAATTTGCTTATCTGTAATCTGAGTTTATATAAACCTTTATTAGATGTATAAGATGTCAAACCCTGTTCTAAAGAAAATATACCTGTTTCCCTGATGCGCCATGGAGTTATGAAATCAGGTTCACCCACCCCTAAGCTAATCACATCATCCATGCCCAATACCAGCTCAAAAAAGGCTCTTATGCCTGAAGGAGCTAAATTTTTTACTTTTTTCGCAACAAAATTATCATTCATTTTTAAAATTAAAGTTTTTGAGTATACTGTTTTTCTAATTTATTTTAATAAGATATTGCTATACGTTTATCATCTTCTTTATGCTTAAGGATTATCCCGTATTCTTTATACTTTTTAAGTAAAAAATGCGTAACTGTACCGCGTACATTTTCCATAGGAGAAAGTTTTTCCGCGATAAAATTCGAAATTGTCTGCATATCTTTGCCTTCTACAATTAAAAGCAAATCATAAGTTCCGGAAACAAGGTAACAATTAGTTACTTCTTCAAATTTATAAATACGCGCGGCAATATAATCAAACCCAAGATTTTTCTGAGGAAGGATGTTGACCTCAATCAACGCGCGCACTTTCTTTTCTTCATCCTGAACCAATTCTTTATTAATAACTGTTTTATAACCTAAAATTATACCATCTTTTTCATATTTAGTTATTTTTCTTTTTATTGCTTTAGAATCCTGCTTAGTAAGTTTAGCAATTTCCTCTACAGTAATGCGGGAATCATTTTCCATAATCTCTAAAATTTGATCCATTTTAATCATTCCTCCCGAATTGTTGCTAAAACAGCTCCAGAGACCACTTTTTCGCCTTCCAAAACGAATATTTCTAAAATAGTCCCATCACATGGCGCTGGGACATTAAATGCTGCCTTGTCTGTAGACACCTCTACAAGATCCATCCCTGCGTTAACCTTGTCTCCCAATTCTTTATACCAAAAAGAAACAGAAGCCTCCATAACATCTTCCCCTAAATCCGGCAGCATAACCTCAACCATTGTTTCCTCCTCTGTAGAAATCTAAGCGTTTATTAAAGGACAAGGCGTGCCTTATCCTACAGGACTATTTTTAAGCTGATGCTAAATACTTCTATACTCAAACGCAATTGGTTTGTAATTTTATGACATTCCCCTGCACTACATTTTAAAACGTTCTTCTATCGCAAATCCTCAACGCAGCAAGCTGCGCCTGCGGTTTGACTCAATCAGAACATTCCAACCTACAGCACAGGGAAATGCCTAAATGTTACAAACTAATTGCGTTTGAGTATACCACTACTTTTAATCCTAACATTAACACATATTTTGTCAAGAAAGTTTTTTATAACGGTTGGGAATCATTCTTATATACTCAAACATAATAAGTTTGAGTATACGCTCTCCGCTCCATGCTTATTTTGTAATACTCACCAAAGATTTTAACATCAACCTAACCACAATTCTTGCCCAATCTCTTTGCCTGAGATAATCCGCAATCTTAGGGCTATATTTGTAATACAAATTCACAAATGTTTTTCCATAATAATTTGTCAGCAAATGCTTATCTCTGAATTTGCTTAAAACTCTCACTTCTTCTGCCAGAGGCGTACCATAAGCTGCTGTAGCAATAAAACATTTGCCGCTTCCTTTGCTGGTTGTGTTATTATTTGTGCCAGGGCTACTGGCAACGCTAAATGTAATCGCATAATCATCTGGATTTATATTATCTGAGGCGTCTTTGCATTTTACATAATAATGATATGTAAAACCGTTTTCCAATCCTGTTACTTCGGTTG
>QNCH01000162.1 GCA_003645745.1 Candidatus Omnitrophota bacterium | reverse complement strand
TTACGGTTGAGTATAACATACCGGGCATGATAAATCATGCTTCTACATTGTAATTTACTTTGTGATATTTACCAATGTTTTCAACATTATCCCGACTATCGCTTTCAGGCTTTCCTTTTGCCTGATATAATCTGCCATCTTTGGGCTGTATTTATAATACAAATTTACAAATGTTTTGCCATAAAAATTATTCAGCAAATGCTTATCTCTAAACCTGCTTAATATTTTCACCTCTTCAGCCATTGGCGTGCCGTATGCGGCTGTGGCGATAAAGCAACTACCGCCTCCTTTACTGCTTGTATTACTATTTACGCTTTGTGTATTAGCAACATTAAATGTAATTTCAAAATCATCTGTATTTGTATTTTCTAATCCATCCCTACATTTTACATATAAATGATATGTGGCTCCATTCTCTAATCCACTAATCGGGGTTAAATGATTTGTGCCTCCTGTGCTGAAAAAATCATTCGGCAGATCATCGTAGGAAACGCTCGCAAGCGTTCCGTATCTGCAAACCGCGTCTTCATCTGTAGTTAAACTTATGTCTGCAGCTATTGTGCCAGCGTCTAATTCGCCTGTTGGAGAGCCATTGCTCCGGACAGGAGCAGTAGTGTCAACAGCCGCGGCCGCGACACTAAAATTAATTTCAAAATCATCTGTATTTGTATTGTCTGCTAAATCCCTGCACCGAACATAATAGGTGTAGTTATTTCCATTTGATAAACCGCTTACATTTGTGGAATGCGTTGTTCCGCCTGTGCTGATAAAAGTTCCGGCTATTTCATCGTAGGGAACGCTCACGAGCGTTCCGTATTTACAAGTCGCGTCCTCATTAGTTGTTAAAGATATGCTTGTATGGCTTGTGCCTGAGGCAAGTGTTGCTGTGGGCTGAGGATTAGACAAAACAGGAGGGATAAGATCAGTTGTCTCAGAGATATGATAATCTATTTTGCTGACAACAACACTACTGTCACTGATATCCTTGATTGCGAAATATATCTCTCCTGAAGTAATGCCTGTATTAAAACTTCCTGTTGTATTATAGTCATATATCCCGTTTCCTGTTTCTTTTTGAAATGGGCCTCCAGGCACTTCTGTTCCGATAGTATTGTAATTCGCGTTTGTCAGTAAAGATGAAGCATAATATACTCTATACTCATGGGGATTAGTTGAGGCAGGATCAATTGCGTCATAATAATGGTTACCTCTCCAGGACATCCAAAACTGGCCGTCACCTTCATAAGTACAAATAATACTTGAGATATTATCATCATTTTCAGGTTCAGCACTATGATAGAATTTAAGGTTATCTATCCAAACATCAAAGGGGAGAGTTATCGGTAAAGGAGGATCAGGATACGGTAAAAGCTGAACATAAAATCGCGTAAATCCATCGTAATAATTCCAAGTTTCAGGGTTTACTCCTGGATCTGTTGACCCCACCCCTGATCTATGCCTTGGATGCTGGTTAAATACACATTTACTCCAGTACTCTGACCCCTTAATATTAAAAAAATGATAATAATGATGCCCATCATGGTATAATGGTTCTGAATTGCTCGGGTCTGTTGTATATGTTCCTAAATTACAATTTCTATCCGGCTGAAGAGGATAATCACCTGGAATTTTTAAATAAAAACTAAACCGGTCAAACCCTCCATTATGAGCTTCATCAATAAAATTTTTCGCATTAACATTTTGAATGTACCAAATATGAAATGTTTGCAGCATATTACTACTTTTACATGATTGATTTCCAATCGCAGCAGTTGCCGCGTCTAATGTTATTACCTGGTTTGGAGGAATATCTGTGGGATGATAAGGACGAAAATAGCCGCCTGAAGCGCTCTCCAAACTGGTTTCAAAATCATTTAAACTCTCTTCTATCTGCGCCACCACTCTCTTCCCGCCTCCAAAAGCAATCGCTAAAGCAAATACCATAATCATCATAAATGCAACAAAATAACTTTTGTTTCGTTGAATAAACATTTTTCCAACCTCCTTTTTTTTAGTATACTCAAACGTAATAGGTTTGCAAAATTTAGTCGTTATAGTTATGGGGGACAACGTAGTTAAGTAATTAGGTATTCCTTTTTTTGCATAATATTTTATAAAAAAAAATACTTTTACTATGAGGAATCATCTACGAAAAAAATATTTTTTTCTTGCCGCTTCGCGCAATAAATCATTTTTGGCTCTTTGGAGTTTTGAGTGGGTAGCTATTTGTTAATACAAATTTATTTTCTTTATGCGTAGTAAATGCTGGATAAACTCTGCAAGTGGGAGTTTATCGTGGAGTGCAAAAAAAACAAACTTGGTAGAAGTGACAATATGAAAAAAGCTTCAATAAATATTGCTTCCCCACTCAAAATTCCAAATAGCCTCATTTTTTCTCTTAAAATCGTCGCTGCCTTTATTTGTTTCCTATACCTAATTATCTAACTACCTTAAACATATTGCCCCATAATTGCGCAAGAAAATACTTCCAGGGAAGAATTTGAATTCCTTTAACTGTCCTCGGATATTTTTCCATACTAACAACAACATAATTAGCAAATTTCCGTTCTTCCTTTAGCGCTAAAATGCCGCGCAAATCACTTGCTGAAATATTGCTTTTCGCCTTAACTTCAACAGCTAAAATATCTTCTATAACAAAATCTACTTCATATCCTGATTTTGACCGCCAATAATAAAGTGTTCTTAAGCTGTTATAATCAACATACGCTTTTAGTTCATGCGCCAAATAAGTCTCAAAAGCGTCTCCAAATTCAGGTGATTTTTCTTTTAAAATAGAACGGTTTTGCAAATACCTAACAACTCCCACGTCAAAAAAATAAAATTTAGCAGTTGATATTGGCTTTCTTTTCTGACTTTTTTTCCAAGCTGGAATATCAAACCCGATCAAAGTATCACGAAGAATTTGGAAATACTCCTGGGTTGTACTCACTGGAACCTGCGCGTCATTAGCGATGTTAGTATAATTAATCATTTGTCCATTACAAAATGCAGCGACCTGTAAAAATCGGCTAAAAGCAGGAACATTTCTTGTCAAGCCTTCTGCAGCAATCTCCTCTTTTAAATAACACCCTGCATACCCCTCTAAATCTTCTTCTGGGGAATCAGAAAAATAAATAGAAGGAATCAATCCAATATTAAGAGCTCTGAGTAAATTAAATTTCTCTTTTAACTCAGTAAAAAGAAATGGATGCAGAGCTTTTGAACGTGCTCTGCCACCCAACAAATTTACGCCGCCTCTGCGAAGTTTTCTAGCGCTTGAACCGGTTAACAAAAAATGTATTCCATATTTTTCAATAATACGATGTACTTCATCCAAAAGAAAGGGCAATTTTTGAATCTCATCTATAATAATTATTTTTTCATTCGGTTGTATCTGCTGCTCTAATCTTTTAGGCTCTCTGCTTAAATTCAAATAAACCTCATTATCTAAAAGATTATATACTCGAAATTCACTTAAAATATTACTAATCAGGTATGATTTCCCTGTTTGTCTTGGCCCGAACAAAAATAATGATTTATGTTTAAGGCAATCATAAACATCTATCTGTCTTGGAACATACATATATTCCTCTTCCATTTTTCAACATCTTTATCGGTAATTATCATAACAATTACCGATAAAGATGTCAATGGTCTTTTAATAAAAACCACAGCCTATCCAAAATAAAATCCCATATTGATTACAATGAAATTCAATTTATTTTGTAATTTTTATATTGTTATCACGGGTTTGATAAATCAACCCCCTACGTTGTATACTCAAACGCAATTGGTTTGTAAAATTTAGGCGTTTCCCTGTGCCCTAGATTGAAACGTTCTGACCTAAGTCAAACCGCAGGCGCAGCTTGCTGCGCCTAAGGATTTGCGAATGAAGAACGTTTCAAGATGCAGTGCAGGGGAATGTCATAAAATTACAAACCAATTACGTTTGAGTA
>QNCH01000161.1 GCA_003645745.1 Candidatus Omnitrophota bacterium | reverse complement strand
TTTGCCGTTAAGCCCCTGCACATTTTTTCCCGCAACAAAAACATCCCCTTTATCAGGCTCTAATATACCAATTATATGTTTAAGCAGCACACTCTTACCGCAGCCTGACCTGCCAATAATTACCAAGGTCTCACCTTTATTTATCTTTAAATCTACCCCTTTCAACACATATTGACTATCAAAAGATTTATATACATTTTTTATTTCAATCATTTTATTTGTTTCTATCCTGGAAAAAATATTTTTATTAAAAGGCAGGGCATCCCCTATCCCTGAAATTATTTTTATTATAACATATTATCATCTTAAACAATACGTTAAGAATTTATATTATTTTCTTATCCACCCAAATAAATTTCAAATCGCACATTTTAATCTGTAGGTGCATGATTCATCATGCCCGTTGTCGTTTAATTATTGTTAATTTTATTATTACGGGTTTGATAAATCAAACCCCTGCGTTAAAATTTATTTTGAAGGGAAATCCCTCTGCTTTTTCAAAATACAAAATAAAAAAATGCTGTAGCCACACAATCAAACGCAATCACTAAAATACAGGAAATTACTACTGAAAGTGTTGTTGACTTGCCGACTCCTTCTGCCCCGCCTCTTGTCTTCATCCCATGATAACAGGCTACAATAGAAATTATCGCGGCAAAGATTAAAGATTTTAATATTCCTGTATAAATATCTCTATACTCTAAAAAATCAAATGTTCTTTTTAAATAAAGCCGCGCAGGAAGATGCAAACGCGAAACAGCAATACCAAATCCGCCAAGGATACCAATAATGTCAGCATAAATAGTTAAAAGCGGCAAAGTTAAACAAAGGGCTAAAAAACGCGGGACAACTAAATACTTCACAGGATGTACAGCCAGAGCCTCTAACGCGTCTATCTGCTCTGTAACTTTCATTGTGCCTAATTCCGCGGTAATAGAAGCGCCAACCCTGGCAGAAACAACTAATGCAGTAAGCACAGGGCCTAATTCACGGGTAACAGAAAGCCCTACTAAACTCGCGATATACATTTCAGCGCCCATCTTTTGCATAATATGCGACATCTGAAAAGCAAGCACCATACCTGTAAACAACGCAGTTAAAAACACAATTAAAAAACTGCCAACGCCAATAATAGACATCTGTTCGATCAGCGCTTTTATTTTAAAAGGAGGCGTAAAACACATCCGTAAAGTACGCATAAATAAAATGCCAAGGCTTCCAACATACTCCACTATTCTTTTTAATTGCCGCATAGAACCATCCTTATTTCAAAGAAAAATTCAGAAATTAGATATAAATTAGATTCCCTGCAAGCAGGACAGGCCAGCTAAAAAATTGCAGGCATCTGTCCTGCTATGCAGGGAATGACAAAACAATATCATTTAAAAAAAATAAAAAAACTCTCATCACAATGCAAATACAAGTTTAGAGCCGTCTTTATCCGCGGAAATCTTAATTGTTTTCTGCTTATTAATTTTACTGCCAATTATTTCTTCTGCTAAAGGATTTTCTAAATATTTCTGAATTGTTCTTTTTAATGGCCTTGCGCCAAATTTCTGGTCAAACCCCTTAGTAATTAAAAAGTCCTTTGCGCTTTGTTCTAATTCAACATTTATTTTCTGTTCGCTCAAACGATCAATCACATCATGAAGCTCAATCTCAATTATTTGGTAAAGATCATCTTTAGTCAAAGGCCTGAAAACTATTAAATCATCAACCCTGTTTAAAAATTCAGGTTTAAAAGTCTTTTTTACCTGTTCCATTAATTTTTCTTTCATTGTCTGGTAATCATTCTCATCTTCACGTGGCCTGAATCCAATGGATCCCTGTTTACGCAAAAGATCCGCGCCAATATTGGAAGTCATAATCAAAACTGTATTACGAAAATCAACTCTACGGCCAAAGCTGTCTGTTAAACGCCCTTCTTCCAAAAGCTGCAAAAGAAGATTAAAAATATCAGGATGAGCTTTTTCTATTTCATCCAGCAATATAACAGAATACGGTTTCCTGCGCACTTTTTCTGTTAACTGCCCGCCTTCCTCATAACCGACATAACCAGGAGGAGCGCCGACTAATCTGGAAATATTAAATTTTTCCATATACTCAGACATATCTATCTGAATAATCGAATCAATATCTCCAAATAAAAAATCTGCCAATGCTTTACCTAAGAGAGTTTTCCCCACACCTGTAGGGCCTAAAAATATAAATGAACCTATGGGCTTTTTCGGATCATTTAAACCTGCCCTGGAACGCCTGATTGCATTAGCAATCGCAGTAATCGCTTCATCCTGTCCAATAACAATACGATGTAATTCTTCTGCCATTTTCAACAATTTTTCAGTTTCTTTTTCTTCCAAATGCGAAATAGGCACACCAGTCCATTGCGAAATAATTGACGCGATATCTTCGACTTTTACTTCCACACTTTTCTCCATACAACTTTCTTTCCATTCTCTTCTTATCTTTTCCAACTGTTTGCGCACTTCTCTTTCATTATCCCGATAATGCGCTGCTTTTTCAAAATCCTGCGCTCTTACCGCAGCTTCCTTTTCTTTACGCAACTGCTCAATTTTATTTTCCATATCTTTTAAATCAGGCGGCGCGGTCATTACCAAAAGCCTGGCCATAGCACCTGCTTCATCAATAACATCAACTGCTTTATCAGGCAAAAATCTTCCGCTCATATACCGCTCAGATAACCTGACCGCAGCTTCAAGCGCTTCATCAGAATATTTCACACGGTGATGCGCTTCATACCTATCTCTTAATCCCTTTAAAATTTCAATTGTCTGTTTAATAGTCGGAGGGTCAACAAGCACAGTCTGAAACCTTCTGTCCAATGCCGCGTCTTTTTCTATATACTTACGATACTCATCTATAGTAGTTGCCCCAATACACTGAATTTCTCCTCTTGCTAACGCAGGCTTTAAAATATTTGACGCATCAATTGCTCCTTCAGCGCCTCCAGCGCCAACTAAAGTATGCAGTTCATCAATAAAAATCATCACGTTTTCAAAACGCTTTATCTCATCCATAACTGCTTTTATCCGCTCTTCAAACTGCCCTCGATACTTTGTACCTGCAACCATAAGAGCTAAATCCAAAACAACAAGGCGCTTGTTTTTCAAAACCTCAGGCACATCACTGCTAATAATTTTCTGAGCTAAACCTTCCACAATAGCAGTTTTGCCAACACCAGCTTCCCCTAATAAAACAGGATTATTCTTTGTCCTGCGGCTTAAAATACGAATTACCCTTTCAATTTCAACTTTTCTCCCGATAACAGGGTCAAGTTTGCCGTCTTTGGCTAATTTTGTCAAGTCGCGACCAAACGCGTCTAATGCCGGAGTCTTTGTCTTTGCCGCAGTTTGCGCGGCATTGCCTCCTGCATTAGAATCAATAGGGTTTCCAAGAAGCTCCATAATTTCCTTACGAACTTTATTTAAATCAAGCCCAAGATTTAATAATACTTGAGAAGCAATCCCTTCATTCTCTCTAAGAATACCTAAAAGTACATGCTCTGTGCCAATATAATTATGGCCAAAGCTTCTTGCTTCTTCCATAGACAGTTCAATAACTTTTTTTGCTTTTGGCGTAAAAGGGATATCTCCTGAAACCACAGTACTTGGCCCTGCCTGGACAAGTTTTTCTATTTCAATGCGGACCATATTCAAACTTAAGCCTAAATTCTGCATCACAGCAGCAGCAACACCCTCTCCTTCTTTTAGTAAGCCAAGCAGTAAATGCTCTGTACCAATATAATCATGATTAAAACGCTTTGCTTCCTCTTTTGACAAAAGGATCACTTTCCGCGCTCTTTCTGTAAATCTGTCAAACATATAAATCATCCTCCTTAACTTTTTGTTATTTTTTTATTTTACTACGAATTAATTGCGCCCGTTTTATATCCCTTTGCCTGGCACTAAGCGATTTCCCCTCTATCTTCTGCAAATGCGCGGGCTGAGTAA
>QNCH01000160.1 GCA_003645745.1 Candidatus Omnitrophota bacterium | reverse complement strand
TTGAATGTTTGTTTTTTGCAAACTACATTCTATCAAACTGAAGCAACAATGCTTATTTTTTTACTTTTTTACCCACAGATTCTGAGAAAGACCCTTAATTTGAAGTAATTTATTGTTAAATTGTTGAGAATCTAATAAAATTTTATTTTCATTGGATACCTCATAAAGCCGGCTAAGCAACGGATATAATTCTTTAGCTGCAGGGCTGTCTTTTAGAATCTGCCTCAATGCTATTATTGCTTCATCCAATCTTTTATCTTTAATTAATTGATGTATGTGTCGCATCTCAACTGGAAAATTCATCCTTCAACTCCTTTTTTGCCCTTTCATAATCACAAGGCGCTCCAATATCAATAAAATACCCCTTGCCTATGACCCCATAAAATTGACTCTGAGAATAATATTTTTCTAAAACATCTTTTTCTAATGAAAACCTGTCTGCCAATTGCAATCCGTGAAACCATTCTTTATTTAACAAATAAACCCCCGCATTTATAAACCCTGATTTTGCCTGAATTTTCTCTTTAAATCCCTTAATTTGCCTTTGACTATCAAAAGTAACTGCCCCATATCTACTACTATCCTGCATAAATTTTAAACATAAGCTTAAATCGGAATTTTTACTTAGATGAAATTCATAAAATTTTCTTAAACAAACATTAATATAACTATCCCCATTAAAAACAAAAACATGATTACAATTATCTGAAACAAAATTTAAAGCTTTTTTTACTGCCCCTCCTGTACCCAGAGGAACATCTTCAATTGAATAAATTAAAGGAAAATCATGATAATATTTTTCTAAAAATTCTCTGATTTTTTCATGTTGACAACCTGCCGCGATTATAATCTTTTTCATTCCCTGCTGAATAAGATTTTTTAGTAAATAATCTATAAAAGGCCTTCCATTAATATCAGCCAACGGCTTTGGAACATCTTTAAGCACTTCTTTTAACCTTAAACCTAAACCTCCAGCAAGAACAATAGCTTCTTCTAACATGCCACTGCCTTTAAAAACGGCTGTTTTCGATCAGCTCTCCAGGTAATCAGCCCATCACCAACAAAATGATACCGCCTGAATTCCCCTTCAAATACCTGTAATCGATTAATAACTTTATATCGCGTATTTCCCGGACAATACAAAATCATAAATCCGCCGCCGCCTGCTCCTGATATTTTGCCTCCTGATGCCCCAGCCTGCCTTGCAGCGGAATAAATTTTATTGATCAGCGAACTTGTTACGTCTAAAGCAGTTCTTTTTTTATACTGCCATCCTGTATCCAAAAGTTCCCCCATCTGATAAAACCTTCCTTTTAAAATAGCCTCTTTCATTAAAATTGCCTGCTGTTTTAATCCATGCATTGCTTCTAAAGATATACTTATATTATTATCAGCATTTTTAATCTGCGCCTCAATTATTCTTGATGAAAGCCGGCTTGTGCCTGTATAAAATAAAACAATATTAAACTCCAGTTCATTCAAATACTCTTGTTTTATTCTTAAAGGGTTAACCACAACTCTATTATCTTTATAAAATTCCATAAAATTAAAACCGCCGAAAGCGGCAGTACACTGATCCTGTTTACCGCCAGCCATACCTAAATCTATTCGTTCAATTTCATACGCCAAATGGGCAAGTTGATATTCATCAAGAGAAAACTTAAGCCATTCCCGAAAAGCCCCAAGTATTGTTACCAGAAGTGTTGAAGAACTTCCCAGCCCTGAACCAGCAGGAGCATCAACATAGGTTGTGATTTCCAATTTTGTGATTCGGTTCAAAGCAAAAATAAGCTCACGCCTGTAATCGCGTAACAAACGGTTAAAGGCCCCTTTATGCAAATCAAAATCACCATTAATTTCTAAAGAGATGAGATTATGATCAATTAAACAACTAAATTTCTCCTTCCTGTCTGCTGAGACAAACTCAATTTCCACTGGTGCGTTTAGCTGCTCATTATTATTCAATAAATCTATGTCTCTAATATCTTCGGTTACAATTGTCACATAAGCATACATACTGATTGCCGCGTTCAGAATAGCTCCGCCATAAATATCGCTATAAGGGCTTAAATCAGTGCCACCTCCAGCCAGCCCAATCCTCAAAGGCGCTCTTGCTCTTATATTCATCTCTTACTCCCTTAAAATTAACAATGCACAATTAGCTATTCTCAATTCTTACCCCAAAGTTAATTCTCTTTTTAATTGACAATTCTACAGCACAGGGAAACGCCTAAATTTTACAAACCTATTACGTTTGAGTATACCAAGGAAACACTCCTTATCTACGCAAAAAAAATCTGCCCTGTTTAATTCTATCGCGCCAGTAATCCAGCAAATCCTGCATTGTTTTTTCAAAAGTAATTTCCGGATTCCAACCTGTATGCTTTTTAAATTTTTCAAGATCAGGAATTTGTAAATCAGCATCAATCGGCCTTAAACGCTGCGGATCAACTTCTATTTTAATCTTTTTACAAGTAGAAATACTTAAAAGATAATCTAACATTTCTCCTACTTTACAAGTATAATTACCGCCAATATTGTAATACTCTCCTGAAATAGGATTCATTGTAACAAGCATATAATAAGCTCTTACAGCATCTCTTACATCAGCAAAAGTCCGTAAAGATTCAAGATTACCCACTTTGACGACAGGTTCCAAAACTCCTGTTTCAATCATCGCTATTTGCTTAGCAAAAGTGGATTCAGCAAACACATCGCCCCGACGCGGCCCGGTATGAGTAAACATACGTGTAGTTACTGTTTTCATACCATACGCTTGAGAATAAAATCTCCCTAAAAGATCTGTGCCGACTTTAGATATAGCATACGGAGAAGCAGGATGAAAACTCGTATCTTCTTTAATTGGAACATTCTCTTTTTTCACTCTACCAAAAACTTCTGAAGAAGAACAAATATGAATCACAGGTGAGATTACACCTGTTTCACAAAAGCCTTTTATAACTTCCAATAACCTTGCTGTTCCTAAAATATTAGTGTTCAGCGTATCTATTGGAGAATCAAAACTAGTCAGAGGATAACTTTGAGCAGCTAAATGAAATACATAATCAGGCTTTGACTGCGCGATAGCTTTTGTTAAACTAACATAATCATTTAAATCTCCATAAAGAAAATAAACTCTATCTTTTTTATTAGCTTTTGGAATCAATCCCTCAACATTATCTAACGGGCTCCGCCATCTGCACATACCATAAATGTCCCAGTCCGTATTTTTAAGAAGAAAATCCGCTAAATGAGATCCAACCATCCCGGTAATCCCGGTAATTAACGCTCTTTTTTTCATTTATAGTTCCTCTGTTCATAAATTTAGAATTCACTATTCTTATGGGTAATAGCCACCCCTATCATTTTGGATTATGTTTATCATTATCCCAGGTTGCTGGATTATTTACAATATATTCACGGATTTCGTATAATGATTTATCGTTTCCAATTACATGGTCATAGAAAAAACGTTGCCAAAGAGATTTGCCAGTGGTATTACGCAATATGTTTATCTGTTTTGCAGATCGCATTTTAATATATCCAACCATTTTTGATAATAACATTTTACGACGTTTTATTCGTAGGGGCAATTCACGAATTGCCCGATTAGAATTATCAATATTCTTTTGATTATTAATTTGTATTTGATTAGACACGAGCGATTCATGAATCGCCCCTACAATTTGTATAATAATATGAACGTGATTGGGCATGATAATATATGTGTCCAATTTTGCATTTGGATATTTGTTTGAAATATCCTGGATATATATTTCAACAATTTCACCATATTTATTTAAAACCATTTGATTTTGTTTAATATTGCCAAATAATTCTTGGCGATTATCTGCACAAATCGTTACATAATAATATCCAGCTTGTGTATAATTATATTCGTTTAATCGTGTTATTTTACGTTTTGGATATTTATTCATTATTTTTGCTATATCAAACCTTTATAGATACCCCATCAAACATCCACAAACTCCCTTTTCATTGCCTCTTTAATAGATACGGGCTTTCTGCCC
>QNCH01000159.1 GCA_003645745.1 Candidatus Omnitrophota bacterium | reverse complement strand
TCCGCATAGCATATATTTAGACTGCCATAGCACATATAAGTCAACGAAGAAACCTACAATTGAAGATGAATTAAATAACAGAGAATATTTAAGTCAGTTTGGGCGGACGGTTAAAGAATTAGGAATAACTTTAATCCATGCTAAATCAGCTCAGGTCAAGGGGAGGGTTGAAAGATCTTTTAGAACAGATCAGGATCGTTTAGTAAAAGAGATGCGTTTAGCTGGTATAAAAACTATAGAAGATGCTAACAAATTTCTTAAAAGCTATTGGCCAAAGCATAATAAAAGATTTGCGGTTATGCCTTTGAAAGAAGGCAGTTCGCACCGTCCAGTGCCTAAAGGGATGAATTTAGATGCTATTTTGTGTAGGAAGAAAAGTCATCCATTAAGAAATGATTTTACCATTGTCCACAATAAAAAGTTTTACCAGATATTAGATAAAGCAGTAGGCCGCAAAGTAACTGTTGAAGAAAGAATAAACGGAGCGATGTATATTGTTTGTAATGGCCGGCAGCTAAAGTACAAACAGATAACAATCAGGCCAAAGAAGAATCAAGCGAAGCCTAAATTAAAATCTCAAAAGAAAATATATCGGCCTGGTATAGAGCATCCTTGGAAAAAGGCTTTATCTGTTAAAATGACATTGAAAAAATGTTATTTGCGAAACGAAAAAAAATACTAAAGAATTGGCTTTAGTAAATGGTTAAAATAGGACATTTTCATTTTGCCTTGACAAAAAAGTAAAAAAATATTGTTTTTTTTAATTTTTTTGCTACAATATAAAAGACGGTACAATAATAGGGAAAGTAGAAGCGGGGGAATTGATGTCATATAAGAACATGGAAGTTCAGCCGGAATTTTTTTCCGGTGGCATTAAGAAGAAACAAGAAAAGCGTTTTTTGAAAAAAAAATCATCGTTTGTTAAGCCTGAAGCAATTTTTTCATTATCATTAGATAATGTGATTGTAGGTATGATTGGCTTATTGATGCTCAACCTGCTTTTTTTTGTGTTTGGTATTGAAAGAGGAAAATATCTTGTAAAAAATGTTGCGGATAATGTTAATTATCGCTGTGAGCTAAAATCTAAAGGTAAACAGCTGGCAGGGTATAAGCAGAAAATAAAAGAAGTAATCACGGCAAAAACAGCAGCGCAAAATGAAGATAAACCAACAAAAAGTGCATCTGCTGCTGCACCTAAGGCTGGGAAAAAGGTTTGTAAACAGAAGAAATCTAAGCAATATACAATTCAGCTGGCCAGCTATGTTAGTAATCGCTATGCTAAAAAGGAAGCAAAAAATCTCAAGGATAAAGGGATCAAAAGTTTTGTTTTAAAAAAAGGCGCGTATTTTGTAGTCTATTCAGATATTTATAATGATCGGAAAACAGCGTTATATAAACTTGATTTTTTTAAAAAACGATATAAAGATTGTTTTGTAAAGTCATTTAAAAGATCGTAATGTTATATACTAAAACTTATTACGTTTGAGTATAGGTTTGAGTATAGAGAAAGGAGAAAATTCATAATGTCACTACATCCGAGCTTGGTACCAGCAAAAGGAAAAACTCATAGAAGTGTAAAAAAGCGGTTTGAGCGTATTCAGAAATTAAAAAAAGATGGTAAGTGGGATGAAAATTTGTCCGCGTTTGGATTGCCAAAAGACAAGGTAATTAAAATAAAGCTTAAGAAGTCTAAAGGGGCAGAAGATAAAACTGCTACTGAGGTAAAAGAAAAAGGCGATAGCAAAACTGCTTCAAAAGGAGCTTCTAAAAAATAGGAAAGGAGATTATGTCTTCTATAATGAAAGGTATTTTCTTTGCTGTATTTTTTATTTTTGTAGTTTATTTGAATTGTTTTGCAATTGGAGTGAAGCGTGATGTTTATACTGGAGTAATCACTACTGATTCTGTAAATGTTCGCAGTGGGCCTAGCCTGAATTTTGAGATTATTATGCAAATGGATAAAGGATCTTTGGTTTTGGTGGAAGATGAATCAAAACATTGGTATAAAATTCGCATTCCGCGTAATTGCAAGGCTTATGTGCATAAAGATTTTCTTGAATTAGATATAAATGACGGTTCTTATGGCATTATTTCCGGAGACAGTGTTAATGTAAGGGCTGGTAAAGGATTGCATTTTAATATTCTTGGACAGCTTAACAATGGCTCTAAAGTTATGCTGGCTGCTAAAGAAGGCGACTGGTATAGAATTTTTAGCGATGATAATTGTTATGCGTGGGTAAACAGGGATTTTGTAAAAGATTATGGTAATGCCGATATTTATTGGGAGCATGAGAAGTCTGCCAAAAAAATAGAAAATCTTTTTGAATCCGCTATTGAGACGGAACGTAAAGCATTTGTTGAAAATGATGAGCAGGTATTAGATTTAAATGTACCTATACATAAATATCAATCTATTGCAAAGAAATATCCTGACTCCGCATATGCGAAAGCAGCAAAGCATAAGGCCAATAGTTTAAAAGAGATTAATGTTCAGGGCAATGTGCTGGATAGCATCAGGAGAAAATTGCATCAGCGCGTGGAAGCAGAAGGAAAATTAGTTGATGCTGGACGGCTGTTTTCTAATAAAGCTACGCATAAATTAATTAAAGGGAAGAAAGTTATTTATTATTTAAAAAGTAATACTTTAAACCTTAATGATTTTATTTATTATAAAGTGCGTGTTTCAGGGGAACTTAGAGAATCCGCAAAATCTAAAGTTTCAGCAATTATAGTTGATCATATTGAAAAACTGAATTAGTTAAATAGCTTCGTTAATAAAATCTGTGAGTAGAAAAGGAGGGACAGGTTGTGACCTGTCCGTTAAATTCAGTGGTGAATATTTTATATAATATACATATAATATACTCAAACGTAATTGGTTTGCAAAATTTAGGCGTTTCCATGTGCTTTTAGATTGGAATGTTCTGACCTAAGTCAAACCTTAGGCGCAGCTTGCTGCGCCTAAGGTTTGACGAATGAAGAATATTTCAAGATGCAGTGCAGGGGGACGTTCTGAAATTGCAAACCAATTGCGTTTGTGTATAGTTTAAACATAGCGAATTATATCAGGCAGATGGCTGAATATGGATTTCCGCGAAAAGATTGCGGGAATGATATTGTAGGGTATCCTATCATCAATCCTACCAGCTTCATCATCATTATTTTTTGTCATTCCCGTAATCTTTTCGCGGGAATCTAATTTAATAATTTAAATATAATGCAAGCAAATCAGCTAATCTTAAGTTTTTTTTTAAACTTACCAGCCTTTTTAATTGCTCTTGTGGTGCATGAGTATGCGCATGGTTTTATTGCGCATAAATTAGGCGATGATACTGCAAAGAAAATGGGCCGCTTAACAATGAACCCTCTGGCTCATATTGATTTTTTTGGCACAATTTTATTACCGCTTTTTTTAATTGTTACTTCTTCTCCTGTAGTGTTTGGCTGGGCAAAGCCTGTGCCGGTTAATTTTTATAAATTGCGTAATCCTAAACGGGATATGATCTGGGTAGGAATAGCCGGGCCTGTGGCTAATTTTATTACTGCTCTATTTTTTTTCTTAGTGCTTAAATTGCAATTAATTACCAGTATAGGTTTTTTTAATTTTTGCGTAAAGGTTGTGCTGATTAATTTAGTATTAGGCTTATTTAATCTTATCCCTATTCCTCCTCTTGATGGATCACGCATACTTACAGGTTTGCTTCCCCTAAAATTGGCAAAACAATATATGCGTTTTGAACGCTACGGTATCATTGTACTGCTTATATTATTGTATTTATTAGGAAAAATATTTTAATGAAAGTTATTAATGTAAATTTAGACAAATGTAGTTATTCAATTTTTATTAGCAGTAAAAATCGTTTTAATGGTTTAGCTGCGCGTTTAAAACAGGCAAATTTAGGTACAGACGCGTTTCTGATCACTAATGCGCGAATTTTTAATTTATATGCTCAGGATATGCGTAAGCAGTTAAAAAGCGCAGGGATTAAAGCCTATTTTTATAAGATTAAAGATTCAGAACAAAGCAAATCTATTGAAGAGTATGTTAAGGCAATAAAAAAACTCTCAAGCCTTGATACACAAAAACGAATTTT
>QNCH01000158.1 GCA_003645745.1 Candidatus Omnitrophota bacterium | reverse complement strand
GAAAGATTGTTTTATATGCCTCGTTAATAAAATTTGTGGGTAGCAAATGGTTGAAATAGTTTGTAACTTATTACAACGAAAGGAATTAGAAGTCAAGTCTGTAGGGACAGGTCGTGACCTGTCCGTTAGATTCAGTATGGAAAGAGGTAAAGCTAAAACATTTAGAGATTTAGTAGTTTGGCAAAAATCTCATTCACTGGTTTTATTGATTAATTCTTTTAGCAGCGTTTTTCCCAAGCATGAAATATTTGGTTTAACTTCTCAGTTATACTCAAACGTAATCGGTTTGCAATTTCAGAACGTTCCCCCGCACTGTATCTTGAAACGTTTCAAGATACGCCGGTGGTTTGGCTTAGGTCAAAACGTTTCAATCTATAGCATAGAGAAACGCCTGAATTTTACAAACCAATTAGCATGGAGGACATATGAAAGACATATTAATTAAAATTGATGAAGCGCAAACGAAAATAAATGCAATGCGCCCCTTTAGTAATGAAATGAATCATCAAATAAAAGAGTATTTTCGCATCGGGCTTACGTATGCCAGCAACGCGCTTGAGGGGAATTCTCTTACTATATCAGAAACAAAAGTCGTTATTGAGGACGGACTTACCATCGCTGGAAAACCGCTAAAAGATCACTATGAAGCTGCTGGACACAGTGACGCGTTTGATCATATGTACGCTCTCTCAACAGGAAAGACTATTACCGAAGAAGATGTTAAAAAACTGCATTCGCTTTTTTATCATCGCATTAATGAAAAGGATGCGGGAGCTTATCGAAAAATACAAGCGATTATTACCGGCTCACAGTATCCTTTACCGACACCTGACGCGTTGCCCTGGATGATGCAGAAATTTATCAAGGATTTACCCGGTTTTAAAAAAGATAATCATCCTGTAGTTTATGCTGCTAAGCTTCATAAAGAATTTGTGTTTATTCATCCGTTTGTTGACGGTAACGGGCGTGTGGCCAGGCTTTTAATGAATGTGGTGCTTATGCAGGCAGGCTATATTATCGCGATCATACCACCGCTTAAGCGGGCGGAATACATAAGCAATCTTGAAAAAGCACACAAAAATGACACCGATTTTATAAAATTGATTGCGTCATGTGTTTATGAAACACAAAAAGATTTACTGCGGATGGCTAATGGAAAAAGTTAAGGTGACTCAATTGGCCAAAGAAGAAAATTAACAGGATTAAATATATACTCAAACGCAATTGGTTTGCAAAATTCAGGCGTTTCCCTGTGCGGTAGATTGAAACGTTCTTCATTTGCCAAATTTTCAATGTAGCTCGTTCGCTACTCCTGCGGTATACGCATGGCTGCATTGGTAATGTTAATCTGGTTTTATACTGCGCGTGAATTGCTGGATAGGTACTGTATTTGCAATTGGAAAGGAGTAAGTAAATATGCGGGTAAATGTAGGAAGAGTGTTTATTGGCAGGTTTGGAGTCAGAGAGGATCTTTTGCTTTCTCTGATAGAATTATGCAAAAAAGAAGACATAACAATGGGTATATTTTCAGTTATTGGTGCAGTAACTAATGCTAAGCTTGGTTATTATAATCAGGATGAGAAGAAATATGTTGAGTGTGTGGCTATAGATGAAAAGCTTGAGATAACTTCGTGTGTTGGCAATGTGTCTTTAAAAGATTCCGAAATTTTTGTTCACGCACATATAACTCTGGCAAATCATCGCGGCCATTGTTATGGAGGACATCTTATGCCAGGGGCAAGTATTTTTGCGGCTGAATACTCTATCAGAGAACTTACCGGCGGGGCATTACACAGGAAGTATGATCCTGAAACAGGGCTCAATTTATGGTAAAGGACTGTAACGAAATAAATGTTGTATTTATATCCACAGATTTAGGTCATATTTGTCTGATCTGATTGAACGATTTTTAAGGCGTACTTGAGGTACGTTAAGAAAATTGCGATTGAAGATCAGAGAAAGATGGACTGAAGATGTGAGGTATAAATGTAATATTTATTTCGTTACAGTTCCTAAGGCAAACAAAAAATTTAAATGTAATGAAAAGGAATAAATTTAATGGTATACTCAAACCTATTACGTTTGAGTATATATTGGTTTTATGCTCTTAATATAAAGGGTTACTTTTTCGTTATTAAATAAATGGTCGCAAAAGGAAAGGAGAATGGTAATGGAAAAGAAGAATTTTTTGTTAATCTTAATAATTGGCGTTTTTTTGATTCAGGGATGTGCATCTACTGCGGGGGAACACCGCAAAGCAGTTTCATCAGATGATAGTGATAGGATAACAGTTGGGAAGGTTCAACGCGAAATTCGTATTGGGATGTCATCGGCTGAAGTAGCAGAGATTTTAGGATCTCCGAATGTAGTATCTACGGATGAAGAGCGAAGAGAAGTGTGGATTTATGATAAAATTTCTACAGAAGTTACTCGGTCTAGTAGTGAAAAGGGCGTTTTCTTATTGTTTTTTGGTGGAGGTCGTTCCTCGGGGGCAGCATCTAAATCACAAAGGACATTAACAATTATTGTTAAATTTGATGAGGATGGCAAAGTCCGTGATTTTGCTTATCATACTTCAAGATTTTAAAAAATAAGGTTAAGGGACGATGAAAAATTTTTTGAAATTAATTTTTATAGGGATTATAACTTGTGTTTTTGTGAGTGGATGTGTTTCAACGCCAAAAGGATTCTTAAAACTTCCTGAGAACTATTTAGAAAAAAGACAAATAGAAATGAGAATATATGATACAAAGGATGAGGGAACAATTATTAGTTCTGTAGCTGGAGTGCTGCAAGATTTAGCGTTTACTTTAGATGATAGTGAAACTAAATTAGGGTTAGTTGTTGCATCTAAGAAGGCTGATGCTAGTAATGTTGGGCAGAAAACGATTGCGTTTTTTGCTGATGTTTTATCTGCAGTTGGCGGAACTGCATCGAACAATATGGGTAATTGTGATGATGTTCAAATAGTAAAAGCATCTGTTATTATAAAACCTACTCTTAAGGATGGCAATAGAACTGTTGTGAGAGTTACTTTTCAGCGTATAGTTTGGAATGTAAACAAACAGATTAGTAAGGTTGAGACTCTTAATGACCCTGAAATTTATCAGAAGTTTTTTAATGGGTTGTCAAAAGCAATATTTTTGGAGGCGAATGAAATATGAAAAGTTTAAAAAATAATTATTTAATTTGTTTAATTTCTATTTTTGCAATTTGTGGGTGTGCTACTACTGGTAACAAAGCTTTTAAAACAAGTGAAAGTCAAGTAGAGCTAAGGTCTATTCAAACAAGAGCTTTTGATATGACAGATAAAAAATTAATGATGCAAACGGTAATAAGCACTTTGCAGGATTTAGATTTTGTTGTTAGAAAGGCTGATTTAATTTTAGGTTCTGTTACTGGTTCTAAATTTCTTGGTAATGCGGTTGTTGCAATGACTGTTACTATAAGGCCTCGTGGAGAAAAACAATTATTGGTAAGGGTAAATGCTCAGATTGGAATTCGTTCTGTGGAAGATGCCGAAACATATCAGGATTTTTTTAACGCTTTAGGAAAAGCATTGTTTTTAGCAGCACATAAGGTTGATTAAATTAAGAATGTGTTACGATTGTAGTTATCCAAACTATACTTTTAAATAGAATAGGGACAGCAATGATTTTAAGGGAGTAAAAAAGGAAGAATGAACATCCATTGAGCTATACTCAAACGTAATAGGTTTGTAATTTTATGACGTTCCTCTGCACTGCATCTTGAAACGTTCTTCTATCGCCAAACCTCAACGCAGCAAGCTGCGCCTGCGGTTTGTCTTAACTCAGAACGTTCCAATCTAGGGCACAGGGAAACGCCTAAATTTTACAAACCTATTACGTTTGAGTATAAGCGTCAAAAAATATTTTTTTTTGTAAATAATTTTTGTTGTTTTGAAATATTGTTTTTAAAAGCTAAAAGTGATTATTAAAAAATTAGTAAATATCAATTAATCAAACAACGTCTCCTTCCTACCTTCTTGTTCGCATGTTTCGTTTATTTGCCTCTATCAATTCGTAGGATATATTGATAACGATATCAAAAAACATAATGAAAATTATGATAGAGATAGATGCATTACAAACATAAAAATTGATAAAATAATTGGAAGTCATGATGTTAATT
>QNCH01000157.1 GCA_003645745.1 Candidatus Omnitrophota bacterium | reverse complement strand
ATATTCCTGTTCTAAAATGACCTGATCAGACACAACTGAAATTTCATACCCAGCAAAGGATATTTTTGGAGCATTTTGTATAAAATCAGGAAGTTGTTTTTCATCAATGGAATAAATATAAAAAATTCGGTTTTTATTGATCGTGAACAAAATTCCAGGTGCAAACCTGCCTATATTCATCTTTTTTAATTCAGCATCACTCAATGTATCACGCTTTTTAAATGCAGAGACTAACAATGCGAGCGAATTAATATCAGCCTGAAAAGTATTTTCCCCAAGATTAAGTTGCGGCGCAAGGAGTGAATTTGAAGCAGTTTTTTTTTCCAGGTTAAATCGCCTTCGCAGGCCCAGGCAAAATCTGTAAAAAGAAAAGCCTGAATAATAATAAAAGCAATTAACCTAAAAAATCGGCGATAACGTTGCGTTGAATACAGCATACAAAAAACACCCGTCTTTTTTGATCAGAAACAAACGTATACTCAAACGTAATAGGTTTGAGTATATTACACTTTTTTAAAGTGTTTTAATATTTAACCCTGAGTTTAAGTATACCATAAAAAGACAATTTTATCAAGGTCAAAATTATTTCCGGCGGTAATCGATGAATGAAGCGGTGTATTCGTAGATGCTTCTCTTACGCGGCGATTTCTATTAATTGTCGCGTGTCTTCTATTGTGTGATTTTTATTGATTGGCGGCACAAGATTGTCTATAATTGTGTCAGCAGGCAAGTCATTTCCAATAATTGCTTCAGGAGTAATCTCGGTAACCTCTGCGGCCTCTGAAACTAAAGGCACAGTAAGCAAAATTTCTTTTTCTTGTCCTTGAGAATCAAATGCTTTGATAAATTTAAGGTTTTTAACCTTTACCTTGCCAAAAGGCATATTTTTTGATTGTTCAATTAATTTAATCAAATTTTGATACTCTGTTTCTGTTAATCCATTTTCAACTCTACCTAGAGAAATATGAACAATAACCGGATATTTATAAATAATCCCAAATTTTTCCCTGATTCTGCCACGCAAATCTATTAGTGTTGTATCACTAACATAGCCCTGCACAAAAATACCGCCGTCTTTGCCAACATTTATCCCTTTAAATTCTATTTCAAATTCAGGAGTTTCCTCGGCAATTTTCTGGAATACGCGCATCTGATTTTCTATCTCGCTCTGGTTCATTTCTGACTTATTTGCAAAAGACTTGATTGCCTGAATACTTAAATGCAGATTCTGCTTTTTATTTAAAACTAATTTTTCTTCTATTCCAGCACTTTTAAGTTGATTTTGCGCTTCTACTAAGCGCACGCTAACCTCTTCAGGCAAAGGCATTCCAGCCACAACTGATGTGTCCGCTTTTTTATGAGAGCCTAAAGGATTGGCTAAATTCCCCTGGCCCAGAGTTTCTTTTAAAATCTGATCATATTTATCTGACAAATTATGATTAATCAGCATAACTTCATAAGCTTTTTTTAATTTTTTTAACCACTTCAAATCCTGATTAATAAGCTTAAGCACATCACAATCTTGATCTAAAATTTTCAAAGTCGCGGTAAAAACATCAGGATGCTGTTGATAATATTCTATAGTTTTTTGGGCCAGATCCGGCTCTTTTGTTTGCGGATGTAAAAAATGATATAATTGTTGATACAAAATTCCCTGTAAAAATAAAACCTGCAATTCCCCTTGCTCAACATTTTCCGCGACAATTAAAAGATTGCGATGAATTGTTACTTTCTCTGGCGAATACCTGATAATCTGATTTAAATCATAAGTAATCAGCAAAGGAAGAGTTATTTCTTGTTCAGGTTTGAGAGTATCAGATAACGCGGCTTCTAAAGCTGAAGTAAGATTATTTTTTTCAAGCTCGTTTAAATTGAATTGTTCAACTCCTGAAAACGAAAGATTACCTTCTGAATCTAATCTAATCTGCAAATCAGCGGAAATATCTTTAGATCCCTGTGCCTGAGAACTATCTTTTTCATCAGCAGGAGAAGGAACAACATTTTTTTTAGTTTGAGAAGTAATTAGTGTTTTATACATCAAACCATTAGCCCATTGCACAATAAAATCTTTAATAACCTGGCCGCGCACCTTTTCAGGTTCACCTATACCTAAGACAGAGCCCTCTGTTTCTAAATGCTCTGCCAATTTTTTAGTTATCTTATTTGCAGATTTGGAATTAGCAAAAAGATTTTCCCTGGAAATCTTAGCAAATATCTCCTTAACTTTTTTTGCTCCTTTTCTACCGCGATGTATTCTTGCAGCAAAAACTAAATCATCTGTAAAAGCCTGCCAACTTACAGGATGATTACGAATAAGATAACTTAAAACTGTATCTTGCTCAAAATCAAATAAAATCTTTTTAGATAAAATCTTTAATTCCCTCTTTACTGTATCGTCTAAGATTGCGGAATTCAAAGCCTTAATAATCTCTTGCGCGCTCCTGGCGTTAGACACATCTTTTTTTACCTGATCAGGCAAATGCATTTGCTCGATTTGTTGCTGAAACTTTTCTTTTGATTGGTTAAAAATCAATTGGCTTAAAGCATTTTTACTGCTTTCTAATAACAACTCATGCCTCCAAAGCTCATACGATTCAACTAAATTCTTATAAATATGCTCTGAAATATCTTTTCCCGCTGGTTTTATCTTTCTTTTGATCTTAAATAAGAACTTCTCTACTCCTATGTCATCAACCTTTGATGATAACATATAAAATACAGAGTAAATCTGAACCTGATATTTCTGCAAAAATTCTATTTTTTTATCTGTATCCCAAGATTTAAAATCATCTTTTACCGATTTTGGAATAATTTCCAAAAATTTTTCTTCCTGCTCAAGCGGCTCAATAAACTCCTTTACTTTTTCTAATTGCTTCTCCAATTCAGATCGCGGATCCAACAGAGATTCAATCCAGCTCTGATGTTCTTGCAAAAATTCTATCTTTTCATTTATATCCCAAGATTTAAAATCATCTTTTACCGATTCTGGAATAATTTCCAAAAATTCTTTTTTTACTCTCTGTTTAGGATGTTCAATAAACTCCTTTATTTTTTCTAATTGCTTCTCCAATTCAAATCGCGGATCCAACAGAGATTCAATCCAGCGCTGATATTCTTGCAAAAATTCTATCTTTTTATCTGTACCCCAAGATTTAAAATATTTTTTTACAAATACTGGAATAATTTCCAAAAATTTTTCTTCCTGCTTAAGCTGATTAATAAACTTCCCTACAAAAGCTGAATCTTCTTCTAATCTAATCTGGGGCAGATGTTCTTGCAAAAATTCTATCTTTTTATCTGTACCCCAAGATTTAAAATATTTTTTTACAAATTCTGGAATAATTTCCAAAAGTTTTTCTTCCTGCTCAAGCGACTCAATAAACTCCTTTACAAAAACTGAATCTTCGTCTAATTTAATCTGGGGCAGATGTTCTTGCAAAAATTCTATCTTTTTATCTGTACCCCAAGATTTAAAATCATCTTTTACCGATTCTGGAATAATTTCCAAAAGTTTTTCTTCCTGCTCAAGCGACTCAATAAACTCCTTTACAAAAACTGAATCTTCGTCTAATTTAATCTGGGGCTGATGTTCTTGCAAAAATTTTATCTTTTTATCTGTATCCAAAAATTTAAAATCATCTTTTACCAATTCTGGAATAATTTCCAAAAGTTTTTCTTCCTGCTCAAGCTGATTAATAAAGTTCCCTATCAAATCTAATTTTTTTTCTGATTCCGCCTTTAATCTAGGAATAAAAAGTAAATTACTACTTTCAACCAATACACCTGAATCATCTTTTAATAAAATAGAATAATCCTTTATCCTTTGCTTTGTCTCTTTAGACAATGAATAATATTTCGATAATTCTTTTCCTATACTATCAGTATCCCGAATAGCGGTAAATTGCTCCCAATCAAAATAATTATGCTTAGTAATTTTAAATTCCGGATAATGAGTCAGGTTTTCAAGTGATTTTGCAAATACTCGGGTGAAAAAATCTTTTTTTAAAATAAAAATCATTGCTAATATTTTCCCCCATACTTGTGTTCCTTGATAATATTTAGCAGCAACTGCTTGCGCTAATTCAGATTCAGTTAATAAAGATGCTGAAGGATAATTTTGCTCCTCTAAATATTTATTTAAATCATTTTGCATTT
>QNCH01000156.1 GCA_003645745.1 Candidatus Omnitrophota bacterium | reverse complement strand
TTGGTGAAGATAACAAAATAAATTACAATGTAGGGGTTTGATTTATCAAACCCGTAATAATACTGAATAGGGAAACGCCTAAATTTTACAAACCAATTGCGTTTGAGTATAACAAGAGTTCTTTTTTGGAAAAATCAGTCAAAATTTGTTGAAAAAGCGTTTTGGAATTTTTATTTATGATTGGGGGGGGATGTGTTAATTGACAGACTGGTTTTTGCTGTGTTATACTCAAACGCAATTGGGTTGTAAAATCCTGTGTCCTAAATTGGAACGTTTTGACCTAAGCCAAACCTTAGGCGCAGCTCGCTGCGCCTAAGGTTTGGCGATAGAAGAACGTTTCAAGATGCAGTGTGAGGGGATGTCATAAAATTGTAAATCTATTACGTTTGAGTATAATATATTTAGATAAACTATTTGGATTTAAGATTGCCTCTACAAAATTTATTTAATTATTATGAATAATATTTTGATCCTTGATTCGGCTGAAAACGATTATGAGATATTACACAGTGTTTTTTCTGAAAAACATTGTGTAGTTTTCTATACCAGATCAGTAGAAGACGCGAAACAGAAAATTACTGAACAGGATATAAGTTTGTTGATTTGTGATTTTACGCAGGATTTAGAGGAAAGAACAGAATTCGTTAAAGAGGTAGTACACAATAATCAGCAAGCCGTAGCAGTGCTTATTTCCGGCAAGCCTTGTTTTGATGATTTTCAGAATGCGTTGAGTCTTGGAGCTCACTGCTATTTAGCTAAACCTTTCCATAAAGAAGCAGCTGCTAATTTAATTGAAAAAATTTTTCAATGCCGCAAATTAAGTTTAAACAATCAAATCTTGATGCATCAATTAAAAGAGCAAAGTATTGCGCTTGAGCAGAGAATAAAGAACCGCACAAAACACTTAGACTTACTGTATAATATTGGCAGAGAGATTTCCGCTTCATTAAATCTTAATCAGGTTTTGCAGAGTGTGGTAAATAACATTTTAACTGCTTTGGAAGTTGAGGTTTGCAGCATTCTTTTGTATGACAATTATGAAGATAAATTGAAAGTTGCTGCTGCAGTAGGCATTCCTCCAGAACTGATGAATAAAATACGTATTAACCCTGGAGAGTCTATTTCAGGAGAAGTTTTTTTAAAACAGGACGCGATTTTAGTCAGTGATATTGAAAAGGATCAGCGTTTTACAAGAAAAAGTGAGGAAAAATATTATACCGCGTCTTTGATTTGCGCTGCTTTAGTGGTTAAAGGGGAAAGTATTGGCGTAATTAATGTAAATAATAAAAAGTCAAAACAGCCGTTTTATGATGAAGATTTGTGGCTGATTAAAAGTATTGCTTCACAAGCTGCTTCAGCAATTGGAAATGCCAGGCTTTTTTTAAATCTTGAGAGTACTTATTTACAAACAGTAAATGTTTTAACTTCAGCCATTGATGCCAGAGACTATTATACACGAGCGCATTCAGAGCATGTAACTTCGTATGCTGTGGCGATTGCCAGGCAGATGAATTTAGATGAAGAAGAGGTTGATATTATTAGCCAGGCCTGTCAATTACATGATATCGGCAAACTCGCGATTCAGGATTCTATCCTTAATAAACGGGGTAAACTAACAGAATCTGAATGGACTCAGATTAAACAACATCCTTTAAAAGGAGCGGAGATTTTAAAACCATTGGTATTTTTAAAAGAGGTAAGTGAGTTGGTCAAACAGCATCATGAACGTTTTGACGGCAAAGGGTATCCTTTTGGCAATAAAGGCACTGAAATTCCTCTTGGTGCCAGGATTATTAATGTAGCGGACAGCTTTGACGCAATGACTACAGATAGGTGTTATAGTAAAGCATTATTAGTGGATGAGGCAATCGCTGAATTAAAACGCAATAAAGGCACACAATTTGACCCTGAAGTAGTTGACGCTTTTATCGAAGCGTTAAAAAGAAGGCTGGTTTAAAAAATAATTTTGGTGATTAAAAAAAATGAATTTAAATCCGGCTATGTAGCTTTACTTGGCAAACCTAATGTAGGCAAGTCAACGCTTTTGAATTATTTTTTAAAACAGAAGCTTTCCATCGTTTGCGCTAAACCGCAAACTACACGGCAAAATATTTTAGGCATAGTAAATACAGATTCCTGCCAGATTATTTTTGTTGATACCCCCGGGGTGCATCATCCAAAAGATGTATTAGGAAAAAATATGCTTAAGCAAGCTGTTTATGCAGGCAATGACGCGGACCAGACGCTGGTTCTTTTAGATGCTGTTTCAGGCATAACTGCTAATGACCGGATGATTTTTAAAATAGTTAAAGACAGACAAAAGCATAGTTGTCTGTCCTGGACAGCGGTATTATTTAATAAAATTGATTTAGTAAAAAAAAATTTTGCTTTACCATTAATTGACATTTGCAGAAAAGAGTTAAAAGCAGATGCCTACATTCCTATATCAGCGCGTACAGGATGCAATCTTGATCTTGTGTTAGAAAATATCATTGAGCATTTGCCTGCTGGTTCCGCCTACTACCCTTTAGAACAATTAACTGATAAAAATGAACGCTATATTATCGCGGAATTAATCCGTGAACAGGCGCTTGAATTTTGTTTGGAAGAAGTGCCGCATTGTGTTGCTGTAACAGTAGAAGCATATCAGCAGCGTGCTGGCCGCAAAATGTTAATCAGAGCAAATATTTTTGTGGAACGCAGCAGTCAGAAGATGATTATTATTGGTAAAAACGGCGCTATGTTAAAACAAATCGGCACAGCAGCGAGGCAGCAAATAGAAGACTTTTTAGATCAAAAAATTTATTTGCAATTATGGGTAAAAGTGCATACTAATTGGCGTAAAGATAAAAATTTTTTAGAAAAATTAAAAAGTACGTAAATATAAATAAGTCTTTTATATTATGGGAAAAAATTGGGATCCAATTGCGTTTAAGTATAGTTTAATAAAAAAAATATGTAGGGACAGGTCCTGCCTGTGCGTGCCACACGCAGACAGGCGCGACCTGTCCGAAATAAAATGACAAAAAAGGGGTGGCAGGAGTGCCAAAGGGTGTCCTGCAATGTCATTCCCTGTAGTCGGTGAGAAGCTGTGAAATAATCAAATTTTTTCACCATAAGTTAAAAAATCCTAATGAAAATATACTTTATTTGCATCATCATATTTAGAATTTTTTAACTCACTTCATCTGCCGCTCTTTCTTTCTCCCTGTTTCTTACCGATTACATCAATGCTGGATACCACTTTAAGCGAAACCACGTCATAATATTATACGCTAAAACTGCAAATGTAACTTCAATATCAACTTTGCTAACACCCCGCAAACGAAATTGCCTTAGTTTAAATTTCTCTTTTATCCAGGCATTGACAAACTCAGCATTCTCTCCACGTTTTTTATAAATCAATTTGGTTGGCTCTTCCTGCATTTTATTTCTAAACTCAATAACATTCTGATCATATTCCTTACGAGTTACGCTTCGTCCTTTCTTACTTGCATGAGGACAACATTTGGACTTTGAGCGACATTTATCACAATCTTCTTTCTGAGCGCGATACTTAAAATTACTCCTGCCAGGCAATTGCTCTTTACCATCGGATTTCAAATTCTTACCCTCAGGACAAATCATACTCTTTGAATCCTCATCGTATTTAAATGCTTCTGATTCAAAATCCTTTGTGATTCCACGTTTTTCATATTGCCGCCCTGCAACATTGTTATTACCGCGTTTAGCAGCAATTAGATCAATATCTTTATCTGCCGCTAACATTATATTCGCGTAGGTATTATAGCCTCCATCGACTAAAACTTGCTCAGGATATTTTTCGAATTTCTTATTTATATCTTCGAGCATCGGTTTGAGCTCTTTAGTATCTTCGCAGTTCGAATTAGTATGTTTTCCTACTATTATTTTGTTAGCTGTGTCTACAGCTATTTGCGTATTGTAGCTTGGATTATATCCGCCATTACTTTGTTTCATCACTCGGCTCTGCGGGTTTGTTGTACTTACGCGGATTTTTTTTTGCTCTGCTTAAGATTTCTATACTCTTCCATTGCTTGTTCTAATCTTTGAACTCTTTCAAATACCGCACGCTCTCTCGCTTTGCTTACTCTCTTGGTGACTACTTCACTCTCTGGATCAGATAATAATTCTACCTGTTCTCTTGCTA
>QNCH01000155.1 GCA_003645745.1 Candidatus Omnitrophota bacterium | reverse complement strand
GATTTGGCATGATAACATATGTGTCCAATTTTGCATTTGGATATCTGTTTGGAATATCACTGATACATATTTTTACAATTTCACCATATTTATTTAAAATCATTTGTTCCTGTTTAATATTACCAAATAATTCTTGGCGATTATCTGCACAAATCGTTATGTAATAATATCCTGGTTGTGAATAATCATAATTCTTCACTCGTTTTGGTTTTCGTTTTGGATATTTATACCATTATTTTTTTACCATAACATTTAATATACATAGTATGCATCAATAACACATACTGCTAATTCCCTTGCATTATCTTATAATATTGCGGACATAACAAAGATAAATACTTGATTGCGTATGCATTTATCTTATAATATCAAAATTTACATATTCTTGATAATATGACAAATTGTTCATTTGAGGATATTGTCCTGTCTGAATCCTTTGTATCCAATCTGTCACCTTCCCCTATACCCGTTTTTTTAATACATTTTTTTTAAATCAATATCTGTATAATAAAATTTTAAAATGTCGCTGTAGGAATATCCTTTTTGCGCCATAGTTGCAGCGCCTACCTGGCACATACCAACCCCATGCCCCCAGCCTCCGCCATAGAATAAAAATTCCTCTGCATGTCCATTTTTGTCCAGTTTCACGTCAATGTTAAACATACTGCTTCTAAGATTCCCCAGCATACGGCGAATAACTAATTCTTTCTTAACAATAAACCTGCCATTTATGTCGACGATTTCAATGCTCTTAATATGCGAAGATTTATCCCTTTCTAAAATATTAATTGCAATCAAGCCGCGCACAGATAATTTTTTATTAATTAATTTTTCTAACTCTTTCCTTTTATACAGTCTCGTCCAGCGAAAATTACTTTGTCTGGAAAATTCACGATTATCACAATTAATCGATAAATTATTACCCCACAACCAATCCTCCAACGCAAAAGGCGCTAAAGGAAAAGAATATCCTGTTTTTGCTACTGTGTCCTGTTTACCCTGTAAATAAGGAATATTATCACACTTAGCAAAAATATTTCCCTGAGTATGGCCTCCGCAGCTATTACTATAAACTGCGTCTATTGGCATCCCCTGATAAACAGCAATTTCTCCTTGAGTTGTATCCACAGCAGAGCAACTGTCCTTACTTTCTACATTAGCTCCGCCATAACTCTGGCAATGCACTCCTGAACAAAAATCAAACCCTTCCTTCTTGTGCCTGCCGAATTTTACATAAGCCTCACTGCGCGCTGCTACAGCCTGAGCCTTTAAAGCATCCATAGGCCAGCTGGACGGCATTTCACTTGGCAAAACGCTATAAAGATATTCTTCAAGATTAACAATATTAATAATTTTAAATTCGCCATTTTTATCAGGCATTATTTCTATTTTCCCGCGATAAATCCTGTCTATTTTGTTTGCCCAATACTGGCCATTGCCAAGTTCAATACCAAAAATTAAAATACTTGATTGCGGGGCAATTATAATTTTTAAAGGTAATTGTTTTATTATGCGCTGTTGTAAAGAAAGCATCAGCTTGCCGTTGTTTAAGCAAACCTTACATAAAGTATCAGCATTGCCGGAAAATAATACTTTAGAACTTTTGCCAACAGGATAAATATGAAAATCAGACGCGCATTTAAAACGTAATTTTTTTGCCCTGCCTATGCATACTCTAACTAAAGGAGCGCCTGAGATTACTTTCGAACTAAGCTTTTTCGCGTGGCTGTCAGCTATCCTGCTCTTTTCCTTTTTTAATAATTTTGATTTAAAATCTTTTCCTGCAAGCTGATAAATTTTATCAATATACTTAACAGCCTCTTTATTTTGCGGATCATAAGCGCGAATATGGCGAAATGCTTTTAATGATAAATCATATTTAGCCTGGGAAAAATAAGCTAATGCTAACGCAGGGTAAACAAAAAGCATACTGGGATCAAGCTTTTTTATTTTTTTGAGTTCTGTTTCAGCTTGCGCCCACATTTTTTTTTGAACATACAAATTACCTAATCCCTGAAGAGATAGAACCATTTCGTCATTAATACCTAAAGCACGCTTGTAATGCAACACTGCATTTTGCCAATCACCTTTATCTTCATAACACTTAGCCAGCCAGAAATAAAGCATTTCCCCTTTATCACCCATTTTCAAAGCAGTATTAAAAGCGTCAATTGCCAGATCAGGCATTGCATTTAAATAATAGACTTCGCCAAGATTAGCATAAACAATTTTATCAGGAGCAATAGCCAATAATTTTTTATATTCTAAAATAGATTTTTTATACTGACGCAAATTTTTATAAATCAACGCTAAATTAAGAATTGGCTCTTTCGGCACAGTCATTAACTGCTCAAGTTTCCTATACTCAGCAATAGCATTTTTAAGCTTACCCTGATTAAATAGGAACGCTGCTTTATCTAAACGCGAATTATGCTCATTGTCCGCGTTAGCTAAGCAGCAATGCGAAAATGAAAAAACCACGCAAAAATAAAAAAAAAATATTGTCTTGACAGATAATGCCCGAGATAGAAAAAAACTTAATTGTTTATACCAAAATGTAATAGCTTTGTGAAATTCAAGCGTTTCTCTGTGCGCTAGATTGGAACGCTCTGGCCTAAGCCAAACCGCAGGTGCAGCTCGTTGCGTTGAGGTTTGGCCAATGATGAACGTTTCAAGATGCGGTGTGATGGAACGTCCTGAAATTGAAAACCTATTACATTTGGGTATAATCATAAAATATTTTTATTGATTCATCAAAAGACAAAGTATGGTATTTAATTTTTCATCCTTGTCTTTAATTGCAAACATTTTTAAATTCACAACGGCCTTTGCCTTAAGCACAGGTAAAAATAATTCTACTTTTCTGGCAATAGTATTTGCTTTTCCAGTAATAACATCTTGATACAAATCATTAAACGCAGTATTTGATTCCAGATTAATTACAGAGTCTATAGTCAACTCATCCTGAGTAATCCCAAATATCGCCTGCGTCGCCCGATTAAGTTTCATTACCGCGAATTCTAAATCTATAATTATGATGCCGCTGGGAACGTTGCGTTTAAAAATGTTAAGCAGTCTGTTTAAAATAACAATTTTATTTTCTCTTAATGAATCGTATTCATTAATCCTTTCAATTACCAGATTACATTGTTCAGACAACAAAGAAAATTCATCGCTGCCGCTCAAAGCTATTCCAGTCTGAAAATTATTTTCTAATATATATCTTAAAGATTGCGATAACCTTTTGTTAAATATATTGATACGATTGATCAGATAAAGGCTCGAAATCAACCCAATGCCGGAAAACACAATAAAAACATTCCTTAATAAAAATCCCGTATAACCAGCTAAGTACCAGAACAAAATAAAAATAAAAATAATAAAACCCAGTAATATTCTAACCTTATTTTTCATAAATTTATCCTTAGGAACTTATTTATATTTAGCAAGAGAATTTATACTCTCTTCTTTCCCAACAACAATTAAATAATCAGTTTCAGCCAGCACATCTTCAGCCCGCGGCAAATCATTAATTATCTCCTTAAAAATACGTTGGCCATTTTCACCAATTGCCGGAATCTGTTTTTTTATTGCCACTATATTAACATTATAACGTTTTCTAATATTTAAATCTTTTAATACTTTTCCGCATAACTCTCCAGGGACTTTAATTTCTGCCATAGTATGGCCGCTGGCTAACTTCATACAAACTTGAATATTCGGGCTTACTAAACCTTTGCCGATATTTTCACCCATTTCTTTTTCTACATTAATAATCTTGGTTATTTCTAATGCTTTTAAAATTTCTTCTTGAAGCGGATTAACTGACCTCCCATAAATCTTTTTTATACCCATTTTCTTAAGCAAAGTAGTAGTTAATAAATTCGCCTCCAAATTTTCTCCAATACAAACAATTGCTTCATCAACCTGCTCTATTCCTATAGAACGCAAAGCTTTTTCATCTGTTGCATCTAATGCTACTGCCACTGCCACAGAATCCTTAATATCTTCAATTTTTTCTACATCTAAGTCTATAGCCAAAACTTCTACACCCTGATTTGTTAAAGTCATAGCCACTGCAGCGCCAAAACTTCCCATACCAATTACCGCGACTTGACGCATAATTATCCTCCTTACATTCTGAAACTTTTGCAACAATATGCTACACTGAGTAT
>QNCH01000154.1 GCA_003645745.1 Candidatus Omnitrophota bacterium | reverse complement strand
ATTTAGTAAACGATCTCTTAGATGTTTCTAAATTAGAAGCAGGCGCTATGCCGGTAAACTATAGCAGGATTAATTTGAAAACTGTGGTGCAAGACGGATTAAGTATGTTGGAACAGTGGGCTGAAAGTAGAGGGATTAAATTAGAATCAAAATTAACGGAAACGTTTGAATTTGATGCTGATGAAAAATTATTGCAAATAGTGTTTACTAATCTTGTAGGAAACGCGATAAAGTTTAGCACCTCAGGCGGATTAATCGTAATTTCAGCAGAGCAGTCTGAAACAGAAATAAAAATTTGCGTTTCAGATACAGGCTGCGTTATCCCAGAGATTAGCAAAAAAAAGATTTTTGAGAAATTTGAACAAGTAAAAACTATTTCTCAGGACGGAGTGCCTAAAGGAACTGGTTTGGGGCTGAGTATTGTAAAGGAAATAGTTGAATTGCATAAAGGGAAAATTTGGGTGCAAAGTAAAGTGGGTAAAGGCAGTAAATTTATTTTTACATTACCAATAAACGCGGATAGTAACTGATTTATTTGGAAATAATTGTTTGAGTATATTGTAAAAGAGGTGATAAAAATGAAAAAATGTCCTTTTTGCGCGGAGCAAATTCAGGATGAAGCAATAAAATGCAGGTTTTGTGGTGAGTTTCTTACAGATATTGATCAGAAAAATATTTTAACCTTAGCTCAGCCAAAGCCTAAATGGTATTTTTCTTCAACATTAATGATTTTTGCTTTGCTCACACTTGGCCCTTTGGCTCTGCCTTTAGTTTGGTGTAATCCGAAATATAAAATTGTTTATAAAATTGTAATTACAGTGATTGTAATTGTAATTACAGTTTGGGCTTATCTAACAATGAAGCAATTGTATAGTCAATTAATGTCTGTTCTCGCGCAGTTTGATTTGTAACAATAAGGGGGGCAAGTTTCAACTTGCCCTCTTTGCTTTGATGTGGGGCAATAATAAATAAAATCGTAACGAATAATAATTATTAATAATCCTGTATGGATATGGCACGCTCTGTCCTTTAATAAATACCAAAAATTAAGTAAATTTTTATAGAAGATAAAAAAGGAGTGGATTATGAGAGAGGTGATTATTTTTCATGGTGAAGATGGTTTTTGGATTGCTGAATGCCTAGTCTTCCTGGGTGTATCAGTCGGGGGAAAACAAAAGAAAAAGCAATCGAAAATATAAAAGAAGCTGTAAGTGTTTACATTGAAGCGTTAGAAGAAGATAGTATTTCTGTGCCGAAAGAAACATTTGAAGTCATAGTGGTTGCAGTATGAGAAAGTTACCTTCGGCAAATTTTATTTTAGCTCTAATTGGCGCATTAGCTTGGACTCCAAACATTATAATACTTTTTAAGCCAAACCGAATTGTTGGAAAAATGATTAGTAGGTATAGTAATATCAATCTTCACCGAGATCAGACTTATTTTCTTTTTTAAGCTATCTATTTTTTCAAAAAATACATCTTTTAATCTAAAACAAATACGGTGTGAGATTGAAGATATGAGTGGAGAAAAATTTGTGGCAACGGCTGGCAACAATCGTCTTGTTAAGTTCACTTTCGATGGCCAACAGCGCAAATTGATTTCTCCTATTGATGAATTTCTGAACAATTTTTCATTTTTTCCTGCTGAAACGAATATGACTGGATACATATTTTTTAAATTTAGTGGTAATTTAGAGCGAAAAATAAATTTAACCACTTTTATATTTGAGTCCTTCGATAACAAAATAAAAAAGTTGTGTTTCAAGCAAAAAGATATTCAGGAAGAATGCCTACTCTTTGATGATAGTATTTGGAAATAAAATTTAAAAAGCTTAACGTATAAAGCGTTTAATTCGATTGAGGGAACACGCCGTACACCCTACACAATAATTTTAAAAATTTCCCCCCCCCATATATTGTGCCTCTACTTTTTATTTTATACCTTAAATAGTATTATTAAATATTTTTTTAAAAAGTTTTATTTTCTTTGTTGACAGTTTGAGGGAAATAGGATATATTTAATAATAGGTGGAGTAGAGTGGAGGAAAGTGGAGTGTATGTTTTACGGTGAGTTTGAACATTCTTTAGATAAAAAAAGCCGGGTAATTATTCCTGCCAAATTCAGAGAAGCTTTAAAAAACAATTCTATAGAAAATTTTTTTATTACACGAGGCCTTGACCATTGTTTATTTCTTTTTCCTGAAGATGAATGGAGAAAACAGGAACAGAAATTTAAGTCCATTTCATTTACAAAATTAGAAGCCAGAAAATTTAACCGTTTATTTTTTTCAGGAGCGAGTGAAGCAATTTGTGACAGCCAGGGGAGAATATTAATTCCGCAGTATTTAAAAGATTTCGCATCCATAGAAAAAGATATAGTGTTTATTGGCGTTTCTAACCGTATTGAAATTTGGAGTAAAGTTAAATGGAGAGAATTCTATGAAAATTCTCGAGACACATTTGAAGATACAGCAGAAAAACTTATTGACTTTGAATAAAGAAGAACAGATGAGCCGTCATGTCCCAGTAATGTTGAATGAGGTGATAATGTACTTGCAACTTTTGCCAAGGATGGTGATCGTTGATTGTACTTTGGGGGAGGGGGGGCATAGTGAGGCGATACTGAGAAAGATTACGCCAGGCGGGCAGCTTATTGGCATAGATCAGGATGATGATGCTTTAAGTCTTGCACGCCTGCATCTTTCTCGATTTGATGGAGCGTTTAAATTGTTTTGCGGTAACTTCCAGAATATCAAAAGCATTGTTTTTGACACAGGTACAGATAGTGTGGACGGCATACTTTTTGACCTTGGTGTTTCTTCTTTACAATTATCAAATGCTAATAGGGGGTTTAGTTTTACAGAAAATGGCCGTCTGGATATGCGTATGGATAAAAACGCAAAAATTGATGCGTTTGATTTAGTGAATAATCTTTCTGAGGAAGAACTCGCTAATTTAATTTATAATTTTGGAGAGGAAAGACACAGTAGAAGAATCGCGCACAGAATCGCTGAGCAAAGGGCTCATTCGCCTATTTTAAATACACAGCAGTTATCAAAAATTGTTGTGCAGGCTTTACCGCGGTACCGTATGCACAGAAGAATCCATCCAGCTACAAAAACATTTATGGCCTTAAGAATCGCGGTAAACAGAGAATTGGAAGTTTTAGAAAAAGGGATAACAGATGCTTTAGGCCTTTTAAAACCAGGCGGAAGAATTTGTGTAATCGCTTTTCATTCTTTAGAGGACCGGATAATTAAGAATATATTTAAATCACAAGCAAAAGAAATGAAATTAAAAATATTAACTAAAAAACCTTTAGTGCCGTTACAGGCAGAAATTGAGCATAATTATAAAAGCCGCAGCGCAAAATTAAGAGTAGCAGAAAAGCAATAGAAAAGTGTCTAAGCAGTATAAACAACCTTCTGTGACAGTTCTGCAATCGGTTTTTTTTCTTTACGGGGGAAAAGAAATATGGAGTTTAAAAATGTATTGGGGTATGCCTTAATTGCTGCAATTATTTGTATTTGCTATGTAAATCAACAGGTTGAAATTGTTAAATTAGGTTATAAATTACATTCTAAAGAAAATAAATTAAGTAGAATTATGGACAAAAAAAGAAAATTATTATATTATGATAATAGTTTAAAATCTCCAAAATATCTTGCCAGTATGCTGAAAAATAATTCTCTGGACCTGACCTTCCCTGAGCCAGCACTTGTCGCAAAAGTAAGAATTGTAAGCAGGCGTAAGCCGTTGATCGCCAGAGCAGTAAGCAGTGCGCCAAGGGTAAGCCTTTTAGATGCTTTTGTGCCTAAAGTACAGGCTGCGTTGAATACAGGGAAATAATGGCAACGCAATAATGAATCCTTTTTAAGTTGTTTATACTCAAACGCAATCGGTTTGTAATTTTATGGCATCCCCCTCACATTACATCTTGAAATGTTTTTCTATCTACAAACCTTAGGCGCAGCGAGCTGCGCCTAAGGTTTGTCTTAGGTCAGAACGTTCCAATCTAGGCACAGGGAACACCTAAATTTACGTTTGAGTATAGATACGTAGGGGACCAACCCGTGACAATATAGAATCATCAAAAATAGGCCAAATAATTGATAACCAATGGAATGATATACCAAATCAATATAACAACGTCAATTTTGGCTAATATACTCAAACGTAATT
>QNCH01000153.1 GCA_003645745.1 Candidatus Omnitrophota bacterium | reverse complement strand
TACAGCATCACCCCATTCTGCATTTGTATCTACCAATATTGTTGAATGTGTATCGCCCATGTGCGTCCCAGCATATTTTTCAGTAAATCATTGAAAATAATTGTTCCCTTGAGGAGTACCGCCTATTTCTTGAGTAGTGCCTTTTTTGCCTCTTCCACCGCATTCTGTCTGGCAAAAATTTGCAGGATTTCCATGGACTAAAGGAAGCGTTGCTCCGACGATTTCATCTTCAGCATCAAAGTAGAAATAAATTTCCGCCCTCGCGCTTTCCCCACCCCCCAAAACTCCCGACATAAGAAAAACAGATAGATACAGATACAAAAACGGACTTATACTCAAACGTAATAGGTTTGAGTATACGCTGACAGATTTTTTTGCTTGTCCCATTAGATTTATTTTTTGGCTCTTTTGCATATCTTTTTGCATATAATTATTATGTTAATCCGCTGATTGGCGTTAAATAATGCCAAAGACAATTTAACATGACCTGCCAACGGATGTAGATAAATTAAAAATTCTCGATCTCAATTTTTACCTCAAAGTCAATTCTTTTTTTAATTGTCAATTGATAATTGTGAATTGTCAATATTTATGGCTCTTTGGAATTTTGAGTGGGTAAATAATATTTATTGAAGTTCCTCTCATATTGTCACACCTACTCCGTTTTTCATGCCTTTTTGTCATTCCCTGCATAGCAGGACAGATGCCCACAATCTTTTAGCGTGAATCTACTCTGAAAAATTAAATTATATTCAAACGTAATAGGTTTGTAAAATTTAGGCGTTTCCCTATGCCCTAAGTTGGAACGTTCTGACTTAAGACAAACCGCAAGCGCACCTAAGGTTTGACCAATAATGAACGTTTCAAGATGCGGTGTGAGGGGGCATAAAATTACAAACCTGTTACGTTTGAATATAGTCATAAATTACGCTTACACAACATATCTCTGGTTTTCTTTGCGCGTGCTAATTGTCTGGTAAAATTTTTTTTATCTTCCTGCTGCAAAAAATTCTTTATTTTAGCAAGATTTTTTTCAAAAATCGCAACTGCTTTAAGAACCTGCTTTTTATTGCTAAAAAGTATATCCTGCCAGAGCTGTGGGTTTCCAGAGGCAATGCGGGTTGTGTCTAAAAATCCCTTGCCTGAAAACTGCAAAAAATTAGAAGTCACGCTATTAACTAAAACTGCGCTGAGCAGATGAGTGAGGTGGCTGATTTGTGCGGTAATTTTGTCATGTTTTAAAGGGGTTAAAATAAATGTCGCAGCTCCCAACTCCTGCCACAAAATCATAACTTTATCTAAGGCACGTTGATTAGTTTTTTTTGTTTTAGTAATCAAGCAAACTGAATTTATAAAAAAATCATCTTTCGCGTAATCAACACCTTTTTTTTCAGAACCAGCCATAGGGTGAGTACCAACAAAATAAACTCCTTGAGGCAAAAACTTTTCCGCAATATCAACAATTTCTTTTTTTGTACTGCCAACATCAAAAACAATACAGCCTTTTTTCAAAAGATATTTTATCTGTTTAAGCGTACTCTTAATCGCGGAAACAGGAACTGCAAGCACAACTAGATCCGCATCTTTTACCGCGTTTAACCGGCAAACCTGTCCTGAAGTAATTGCTTTTTTTTTAATCGCTTTATTTATAGTTTCACAGTGTCTGGCAATGCCGACAATTTCAGTACTTATCTTTCTTTTCAGCATTGCAATGCCTATTGCTCCGCCGATTAAACCAGGGCCGACAATTACTGTTTTCTTAAAAGTTATACCCATAACTAAATTTCTCTGTTAACTGCATTAGCTATAGCTTTTACCTGCTCTATTAATTTGACAAAATTTTTCTGGTTTAATGACTGCACTCCATCAGATAAAGCATCTTCAGGGTGAGTATGCATTTCAACTAACAAGCCATCACTGCCTGCAGCTATTGCTGCCCTGCTTACAGGGATTACCCATCCCCATTTTCCTGTGCCATGGCTTGGGTCAACAATAATCGGCAAATGGCTTAATTGTTTAATTACAGGTACTGCATTTATATCTAATGTATTTCTAGTCATTGTTTCAAATGTACGAATACCGCGTTCGCAAAGAATAACATTAAAATTCCCTTCACTTAAAATATATTCCGCACTCATCAAAAATTCCTTAATTGTAGACATCATCCCGCGTTTTAAAACTACAGGTTTTTTAGACTTTCCTACTTTTTTAAGCAAATTAAAATTCTGCATATTGCGCGCCCCAATTTGCAAAATATCAACATAACTTGCAACTAAATCTACATCTTTAGAATCAATTACTTCAGTAATAGTAAGCAAATCAAACTCTTTTGCTACCTGCTGCATTATCTTTAAACCTTCTTCTCCCAGTCCCTGAAATGAATAAGGTGATGTGCGCGGCTTAAATGCCCCGCCGCGCAAAATTCTAACGCCGGTTTTGCTGATTTCAGACGCAATTTCACGCAAACTCTCCAGGCTTTCTATTGCGCAGGGGCCAGCCATTATCGCAATTTTTTTTGCACCAATTTCTACATCTTTAATTTTAACAATACTATCCTGCGGCTTAAACTCACGGGAAACAAGTTTATATGGAGCTAAAACAGGAATTACTTTTTCTACTCCGGGGAAAACCTCAAGAGGCTGAACACGTAATTTATCTTCTTCCCCGATTACTCCAATTACTGTTCTTTCCACACCTTCAGAAATATTTGTTTTAAAACCAAGAGAACTTATTTTGTCAATAATTTTTACTTTTTCTTCCTCATTAATATTCGGTTTAAGCACAATAATCATAATTTACGCTCCTCCCTTAATCTTTCTCAATTCTAAAATCAATAATTTATTTTCTTTTGGCTTGCCAATAGTCACCCTGATAAAATTTTTCAAGCCCCAGCCCTGCATATTTCTGACAATTATGCCTTTACTTAATAATTTCTTTGTCACCAGTTCAGTGTTTATACCAATATTTACCAGAATAAAATTTGTTACACTTGGCACAAAAAAAAGATTTAATGCTTTAAACTCTTTAGTCAAATACTGCATTTGCTCACGCACAAGCTGTTTTGTCTTTTGCAAATGTTTCTGGTCTTTTAATGCTGCTTGTGCTGCTATTTGAGCCAAACTGTTTACACTAAAAGGCTCCCTTACCTGATTCAAATAACCAATCATTTCCCTGCCTGCTGCTGCCCAGCCAATTCTTAAACCAGCTAACCCATACACTTTAGAAAAAGTGCGTGAAACAATAATATTACCTTTTCTAATGTATTGCATTGTCTTTGGATAATCCCGTTTTTGCGCGAATTCAAAATATGCTTCATCAAAAAAGACAATTACTGTAGGAGGAATATTCTTTAAAAAATCTGAGACTTCTGTGTCCGTTACATAAGTTCCTGTAGGATTATCAGGATTAGCAATAAAAATTATTTTCGTTTTTGTGTTAATCCGTTTTCGCATTGCAGGCAAATCATAACGAAATGCTTTTAAAGGTACGCTGATAACCTTTGCGTCTGCAAGCGTTGCAGCTAATTTATAAATCAAAAATGTAGGCTCCGCAATAATAACCTCATCGCCTTTATTAATAAAAGAACGCAATACCAAAGTAATAATTTCATCAGAACCATTGCCGATAATAATATTTTCCGGAAAAAGTTTATACTTTTTAGCTAATGCTTTTTTTAGATAAAAAGCATTAGCATCAGGATATTGGTGAATATTACAAATAGAAGTTTTTAAAGCCTTTAGAGCTTTTGGCGATGGGCCAAGCGCATTCTCATTAGATGCCATTTTATAAACATTCTGCAATTTTAACTCTCTTTTAACCTCTTCTATAGGTTTTCCAGGCTGATAAGGTTTTACTTTTACTACACATCGCCTGACTAATTGTTCAATATTCATAATAACTTTCTATTTTGTACGATATTATCACGGGTTTGATAAATCAACCCCCTACGTTATAATTTATTTTGTGATATTTACCAATGTTTTCAACATTATCCTGACTATCGTTTTCAGGCTTTCCTTTTGCCTGATATAATCAGCTATGCTCGGGCTGTATTTATAATACACATTTACAAATGTTTTGCCGCAATAATTTGTCAGCAAATGTTTATCCCTGAATCTGCTTAAAATTTTTACTTCTTCAGCCATTGCGGTGCCATAGGCTGCTGTGGCAATAAAGCAACTGCCGCC
>QNCH01000152.1 GCA_003645745.1 Candidatus Omnitrophota bacterium | reverse complement strand
TTTGTATTCTCTGATTCATTTTTTCATTTTACATAATAATTATATGTGAGGCAGTTTTCCAGTCCTGTTACTTCGGAGAACCATCACCTGTTGAATCATCTCCAGTTGTCGCAACATGATAATCGGTTGCGCTCACATTTCCCCCAAACCCCCAAAACTCCCATAATCGCCATTGCGAAAATCGCGACGATGATCACAGATGATGACAAATTAAGAAATGAATTTTTACCCCGTAAAGTCACTAGACTCCTCTTGGGTAAACTAATCATTGATTTGTTTTTTAAAAACATACTTTTTATATTTCCCTAACCTGGATCTCTGTAATTTGAACAGGAGTGCCTGAAGTTAACCCTTCAACATTTGAAATTGCGATTAAATCGCCCTGTTTGAGCCCGCTTGTAATTTCTATATAATCTGTAGAAACATACCCCGTTTCTACCAGCCGTTCAGACACAGTATTAGTAGTTTCGTCTACAACGTAAACTATTGGAACACCTTCTGATTTTTGCACACTAATCCGCGGGACACTAATAACCCCGGGTTTTTCAAAAAGAACTATTTCTGTCCTGGCAAACATCCCAGGCATCAGCATTCTACGGGAATTATCAATTTTAATTTCTACAGGTAATGTCCTGGTTTTCTCTGATAAACAAGGATATATATTATCAATAATCCCATCAAAAGGAATATCAGGATAAGCATCTACATATACTCTGGCTAATTGGCCAATTTTAATTTTTGTAATGCTGCTTTCCACCACACCAATCTCTGCGTACACAGTGCCTACTTCTACAACATGAATTACTTTAGAAGTGTATGGAGAAACTAACTCTCCAGGCTCAATAGCTCTTTCACTCAAAATACAATCTTGCGGAGCAATCATCTTTGCTTTAATTAATTCATATTTCGCGGATTCAACTTCCACTTTAGCAGTTTCCACATTATATTTAGCTACCCCAGACTCAGCTTCAACCTCAGAAAGTTTCAATTTAGTTATAGCTCCAAGATCATACAATTGTTTATACAATTTAAATTTCTTTTCCATAAGAGAAAGATTGACCATAGCTGATTTTAACTTTGCCTGATTATAGTCAACCTTTAAAAGCTGTTCATCCTGTTTTAAGCTGGCAATAACCTGTCCTTTTCTGATCAGATCTCCCTGCTGAAAATTAATTTCCTTAACAATGCCAGAGCCTTCAAAATTAAGTTTTCTCGTAACATCACCTTTGATCGTCCCCATACAAGGCAAAAAATCCTCAAAAGTCACGCGTGAAACCTTATAAACTTTTATTGCCAGGCCGCGTTTCCCAAAACTTACATCCTTTTTTTCATTCTCAGCACTCTCCCCTAGTGAACGAGCTGTCAAACTTTTACCAATAGACACACCCTTAGCAAACCAATGTTTTTTATTTACTCCCCACCAAACAATTCCAATAATTACAATGACCGCTGTAATGAAAATAATTATAGATTTTTTCATCAGCTTCCTCCCTTATATTTCAATTTCTAATAAAACACAATCTCATAAAATCTCTCTTTAAATCTATACTCCGTACGGCCATATACTCAAACGTAATATTTATTGAGATTTGTTGGTTTTTAACTTATCAAAATAATCAATAACTCCAACAGCACGGTTTAAACTAACAATTGCGATATTAATTCCTGCTAAAGCTTCCTGTAAACTGACATTTGTCTGACTAAACTGCATTTCAGCATCCATTACCTCAGGGCCTGTAGCCTCTGCCATTGCTTTTTTAGCCTTAACTATCTCAAGCTGTTTTCTGCGATAGCCAAGCTCCTTCACAGAAGACGATAACTGAGAATTAAACTTATGATACGAATAATAAGCATCTACTACTTCCTGCCTGATTTTATTCCTCATCTCAATTAAATCTTTTTCCGCTTGTTTACGAGTAATAAAAGCCTCTTTTTGCTTAGAAAAATACGCTAAGTTGTCCCAAAAAGAAATCTTTGTATTAAATGTCTGTGCAGCTATATTTGTATCTGTACGAGTTACTTTAAAGGGGCTAATCTTTTTTTTATCATAAGAGGTCTCCATAGTATTCCCTCCCAGAAACCATCTTACTTTACCCATAAGTGACCATTCCCTGGCAAGCCGTAACTCCCGCTGATTAAATGCTTCGCCGCTGCGGCCATAAGAACCAATAATAGTAATATTAGGCAAAGAGTCACTTTTAACAATGTCTTCGGCGTATTTAGCTGATTCTATAGTTTTTTCTAAAATACTTAATTCCGGCCGGCTGCAAAAAGCAATCTCAATACATTTACTTAAAAGTATATCCAATTTTTTACGACTAAGCGAGCAATCTAAACTGTCAATATCTAATTTTTCTATAAACATCTCTTTCTCAAGCTTTAAAAGTGCAATTTCAAACTCACGTTTAGCAGACGCAACCTTAAAACAAACCTGATTATAAAAAGACTGCGCGGAAAGAAAAACAACAGGGGCAACTGCGCCAATTTTAAATTCCACGTCTACCTGATTCGCAAGTTTTTCTTCAACTTTCCGCAAATTTTCTAAAACATCCAATGTATTCCTTGCGATTACTACTTCATAATAGGCTTTTGTTACTAATAAAATAAGATCCTGCTTTATTCTTTCAAAATTACCCTCAGCAATAAGTTCTCCTAACTGCTCTTTACGTAACGTAGCCATAAGCTTACCGCCACTAAAGATAGGCTGTTGAGACTGGAATCCATAAGAACGGTTTCGATATGGTTCAGTAACCGTCTCCCCATCACCTTCCTTCCATTCAGCCAAAAAAGCAGGATAAAAAGAACGTCTGGCTTCCTTTATCCTTAACTTCGCTAATCTTTTATGCTCCATAGCTATTTGCAAAGGCAAATAATGCTGCAAAGCAATCTCAATACAATCTTTTAAACTTAATACTGTTATAGATGATACAGGCTCATTAGGCACAGGCTTGATTTCTTCAGGCACTAACATATCCGTGTATGAACTATTACCCATAAGATGCTGCCTTACAAGAGGTATTTTACTAATACTTGTTTCAGCCTTAAATTTTTCATAAGCTTTATCAACCTTTTGTTCAGCAACAAGTTTTTCTTCGGATTTTATACTAACCTCAGATAACCTTTTTTCTACCGCTTCTTTAGTTAATTTGCGAACCGTCCTGTTTGTAAAACCATCTAACTGCCCTCTAACTTTAGCTAACTCCTTTTCCTGTATTTCTCGAATTTTCTCTAACTTCTTAGAAGGAGCAAGTTCAGTATTCTCATCCACCCAAACCATTTTATTGCCCATTGATTCAGTAATAATATCTATAGTTATAAATTTTCCATTCCATTGCGAATCCGTAGAGTAAGAAAAAGGCACAGACATATAAATCTTCATCTTCACTGATGTTAAGCTGGCATTACGAGCATCAACAGTTTGTTCAATCACTATTTCTTTTATCCCATTTTTATTTACAGGAATTTCTATGGGAACATTTTCATAAGGCCTAAAACCAATTACAACCCCATGCAAATAAATATTAATCTGAAAACCTTTCTTCGATATTTTAAAATCTAGGGGGGGACCAGAATTTTCTAAACAAACTATCAAGCCATTGTCTGTTTCATGTAATGACAAATCTTGAAATTTTATAGCTTGTTCATCATTGGCAAAGCACAAAGCTGTAAACACAAAAAATATACTCCAGGATAGTTTACTCAGTATAATACATTTTAATGCTAATTTATGAAGCATATATTAACCTTTTTTCAATAACAAATGTACGTATATACTCAAACGTAATAGGTTTGCAATTTTATGACATCCCCCTCACGCCACATATTGATTCGTTCATCATTGGCCAAACCTTATGCGCAGCCTACTACGGTTTGACTTAAGTCAAACCGTTCCAATATAGGGCACAGGGAAACGCCTAAATTTTAGGCTCTTTCTCAGAATCTGTGGGTTAATTGTCGATTTTTTACCCTTCAATTCGTCTTTTCCTTGTTTTAACAAAGAATCCAGAAGTCAAGAGTCAGAATTCAAAATAGAAGACAAATAAGCTTCTAACCTGAATATTTTATGCTTTATATAAAATATTCACCCAAAGGGCTGATGAGATAACTTGCGTTTTAATTTATCTCTGCTATCAGGGTTATGCCATTTCATAGGCCATGCTTCCTGGTCTATGAAATATAAAGGCTAAAAGTTTACTGACTT
>QNCH01000151.1 GCA_003645745.1 Candidatus Omnitrophota bacterium | reverse complement strand
TATTATTTAAAAAGGGCAAAAAAATAAAAACAGTTACACAACAGGATTCACTTGATGTCTTATTTAAGGAGGTTAGTGATGAGGTGGACTGAGACAATTTTGCCTACACTTAAAAATATTCCAGCGGACGCGGAAGCAATCAGCCATATTTTAATGCTGCGTGCTGGACTAATCCGCAAACTTACCTCAGGGGTATATTCTTATTTGCCATTAGGTTTGAGAGTGTTGAAAAATGTGGAACGAATTGTGCGTCAGGAAATGGATGCCAAAGGCGCTCAGGAAGTACTTCTTCCCGCAATACAGCCGGTTGATCTCTGGGTTAAAACTGGGCGATTTGCCGCGTTAGGCGAGGATATGATTAGTTTTACTGACCGGCATAAGAAATTAAATGTTCTTGGCCCTACTCATGAAGAAGTAATCACTTCATTAATCAGAAATGAAGTTAATTCTTACCGCCAGCTTCCGCTCATAGTTTATCAGATTCAAACAAAATTTCGTGATGAAGCGCGGCCTCGTTTTGGGATTATGCGCGCGCGTGAATTTATCATGAAAGACGCGTACAGTTTTGACTCTGTATGGGAAAATTTGGATAAAAGTTATAAAAAAATGTATGATGCTTATTGCTCTATATTTAAACGCTGCGGTTTAGATTATATTGCAGTGGAAGCTGATACTGGAATAATGGGGGGGAATGCTTCACATGAATTTATGGTGATTGCCAAAAATGGGGAAGATAGAATAATGTTTTGTCAGTCATGCGGCTATTCAGCAAGCATTGACAAAGCTGAGTGCAGCAAATTGTCTTGTGAACAGGTTTCATCTGTTAAGTTAAAAAACAGAGAAACTCTACATACCCCAGGAGTTTCCACAGTAAAAGATGTTGCGGACTTGTTAAAAACTTCGGAAACTAATTTAGTGAAAACCTTAATCTATCTTAAAGACAATCAGCCTGTAGCAGTATTAATCCGCGGCGGGCACCAGTTAAATGAAGCAAAATTAAGACATATTTTGCAAGCTAAAGAATTGGTAATGGCAGATAAAGCGGTAGTTGAAACTGTTACTAACGGGCCTTTAGGTTTTAGCGGGCCTGTGGGGTTAAAAGGGGTAAAAATAATTGCTGATTATGCGTTGAAAAACGCGGTTAATTTTATTACCGGAGCAAACCTGAGTGATGCGCATTTTGTTAATGTAAATTTAGAGCGTGATTTTACAGTAGATATTTGGGCAGATATTCGTAATATTACAGCACGGGATGTTTGCGTTAAATGCGGCGCGAAAATTGAACTGGCTAATGCGATTGAAGTGGGGCATGTGTTTAAATTAGGCACAAAATATACACAGGCTTTGGGAGCTGAATTCATCGGCCAAAATGGAAAAAGCCAGCCGATGATTATGGGCTGTTACGGAATAGGGGTAAGCAGAATTATTGCTGCGTGCTGTGAGCAGAATTATGACCAGTTCGGCATTATCTGGCCTAAAGAAATTGCGCCGTTTAAAATTTTGCTTATGCTTTTAAATCCTGCGGATGATCTTTCAAATTCTACTGCGCAGCAATGTTATTTAGAGTTGCAGCAAAAAGGAATTGAGGTTTTTTTAGATGATCGTAATGTGCGGGCAGGCATAAAATTTAAAGATGCTGATTTAATTGGCATCCCTGTACAGGTGATTATTGGAGAAAAGAATTTGTCTAATGGACTGGTAGAGATCAAAATACGTAAAAATAACCAACGGACTCTTGTGCCAATACAACAATTTCCTGAGCAAGTTACGCGGATTTTGCATGATTTATAATTTAATATATAAGGAATTTCATTTTTGAGTTGTTTAGTCATAAAGGGTTACAAAAAAAAGTCGTGTTAGATTGTAATCCTGTGACTTTGTAATGTAATATGGATTCCCTGCAAGCAGGACAATGCCTGCAATTTTTTAGCGGGAATCTAATTTATTTTTGCAAAAAATTTTATTTTGTAATTTACCCGTAGGGACAGGTTTCAAAACTGTCCGTTATAAAATAATTAAAAAAATACAGGACAATTTTGATGAAATGAAAATAAATAATAATATCGTAGGGACAGTCATTCAGACTGTGTCACAATTATACTCAAACGCAATTGGTTTTGAGGTAAAAATTGAGAATTGAGAATTTTAAATATTTTTCAAAGAAAGAAGGTTAAAATGGAGCAGGACAAATTTTTTCGGCAATTAGGCCTTATGTCCGTGAGGTTTTTTTTAATTGCTAATTTATGGTTATTTTTTGGGGCGCTGCCTTTAGCGTATACTCAGTCTGCAGCGGGAACGGCTGAACAGGTTAAAGTTCAAGATATTTTAAAATTTAAAATTCCTGCTAATTGGGGTGTAGTGCGTGATGTTTATGACGCGGGCACAAATAAATTGATTATTAATATTCAGGACGCGCATTGTGATTTTACCGCGCAGAAAAATATTTCGCATATTTTAGATAGTTTAGTTAAAAATTATAAATTGCAGTTAGTTGCTTTGGAAGGAGCCGCAGGTAAAGTAAGTAATCCTGTGCTCTCAGGTTTTCCTGATCAGGATATTCGGAAAATGGCAGCATTGCATTTGATGCATACAGGAAAGTTAACTGGCGCGGAATATTTAGCAGCTAATAGTGATTATGGCTTAGAATTATATGGAGCAGAAGACATTTCTTTATATCTGGAAAATTTAAAAGCATTTCAGGAATCACGGGCATTTCAACAGGAAGCTGGGCAATATTTTAAAGTTTTAAATAAAGCTTTGGATCTGTTAAAAGTTCATATTTATAATCAACAACTTCATGATTTTGACGCGTTAAAACAAAAATACAATTTAAAACAGATTTCTTTTAGCCAGTATGCTCAGGCTATTGCGGATTTAATCCAAACTAATTATCTGGGAAAAGTAAATTATCCGACATTTTTTGAGCTTCAAAGAGCTATTGAGATGGAAACAAAAGTTGATTTTAAGCAAGCAGATAAAGAGAGAACTAATTTAATTACTGCTTTAACTAATGCGATAACTAATAAAAAAGATATTGTGGCTTTATTAGATAAAAGCTTAGAGTTTAAAAAAGGTACTTTAAGCCCTGGGACATATGCGAAATTTCTTAAAGATTTGTGCTTTAAAATCAGGCTCACACTTGCGCCTTATCCAGCGTTTTGCGTTTACGCGGATTATATTTGTAAGTACGAGGCTGTGGCTAATGAAACATTATTTAAAGAGATAAAAAAAATAGAGGATGATTTAAAGACAAAGTTTTATACTTTAGACAGTCAGAAGACTTTAGACGATTTGTATTTATATCTATCTTTATTAAAAAAGCTTGTGAATATGGATATGCTCAGTGAAGACATTGATTATTTTTTCGCGCACCGCTCAGAGATAAACACAGAGACATTTAGAAAATTTATCTCTGAACAGGCATTAGAACACAATTTATCTATTAAATTGCCTCAACAATTATCATATATTGATGTTTATCTTCCTGTCTGGGCAAAATTTTATGAATTAGCTGATCAGCGTGATTTAGCTTTAATTGAGAATACGTTAGAAAAAATGGACAGTACAGAGAGAAATTTTTCTGTATTGATTACCGGTGGTTTCCACACGGAAAAAATGATTGAGTTTTTGAAAACAAAGAACATTTCATATTTGGTAATCACTCCGCGGATTAAAGATAATGATTCTAATCCTTATTTTAATTTGCTTGAAGGCGGAAAAACAATGTTAGAAGAATTTGTCGGTAACACGTTATCACCTTGACGAAATTGATTTTATATGCTATACTTAATATAGATTTTTGAAGAAGCAAATAGGGTAAATAAATAAATTTTAGAAAAAGCCGCATTGATGATTTAAAGGAGGGTATAAAGTTGAATAAAAAATTAATTTTATCTTTAAATTGTATCTGTATTTCCATTTCCATTCTATTAAGTTCTCTAACATTCGTTTTTGCTGAATCAAGTTTTGAGTCTTTTGGTGTTTACTGCGATCGTGGGAGCAGGCAGAATCATTACGTAGCTTCCGGATGGATGGGAGATTATGGAGACATAAAATATAGCGAAGCTTGTAAAGATAATCCTTATTCAGGGAAAACCTGCATTAAAATTACTTATACTGCTGAAGCAAAACAGGGGGCCAATTGGTCTGGAATATATTGGCAGTGGCCTCCGAATAATTGGGGAGAAAAAAGAGGCGGTTATGATTTAACTGGAGCAGCTAAATTGAGTTTCTGGGCAAGAGGAGAAAAAGG
>QNCH01000150.1 GCA_003645745.1 Candidatus Omnitrophota bacterium | reverse complement strand
GTATTTGTCATAGCCTCTTCAGTTTTCTTCGCGTTTCTAACAGCGCCTTGAGATAAATCATTAGCAGACTTAGCATTTTGCGCGTTAGCCTGCACAGAACGGGAAATTTCCTCAAAACTTGCTGATTGCTGCTGTGCTCCGTCTGAAATCTGCTGTGATGAGGAAGAAATTTCTTCAGTAGCAGCAGCCATTTGAGCAGCGGAACTTTTTACCTGAAACACAATATTACTTAAATTCTCCTGCATCTGGTTCAAATTATTGCCCAAATCTTCTAGTTCATCACCGCTTTTAACCAATACTTTTTCTCTCAGATCACCCACAGCAATTTTCTGTGCCACATTTACAACAGCATTAACAACTGTAAGAATACTCCTGCTAATCACAACGCCCAACATAACAGCAATAAACAAAGCAATAATAATCGCTATTGAGAGAATCAGATTAGCCTGCTTTTGAGCAGTTTTAGCGGAATATTCAGCCCCCTTCATTTCTTTATTAGCTTGCTCAACCATTTGTTTAACTAATTGGTTAATATTTTCCGCTGCTATACTAAGAAGCTCTACATTTTGGCTCTTTTGCTTATTTATATCAGCATAAATGCGGTTAACATCTCCAATTAAATCATTAAAACCACGCTCAATCCGGGAAATAGCAGCTAACCCTTTACGAAGATAAATTTTCTGTTTCCCTTCCTGACTATCAACTTTATTAATATCCTGCCCTGCTTTATAGAGTTTGTTATAATATTTTTCAAACTTTTTTATTTTTTCTTTCATTTCAAAATCATCAACCTGATTATTTGCCAGCCATTTTCCCATCAAAGACTGCTCTGGAGCGAGATTCCCAACAAATTTAATGTTCTGGTCAATACAAGTTTTTAATTGTTGTACCCATTCATTATGCTCTACTGCAGCTTTATAAAGAAAATAATTTAAATTATAAATTTCTCCATCAATAAAAACTACATATTTAACAAAGCTTTGCTGATTTTTCATTATAGAGGACAAACAAATGTTAAACTCTTTTCTCTGCGTTTCTATCTTATTAATAATCTGAATAATTTCTTCTGAACCTTTTTTCACACAAATTTTTAAATTTTCTTCCTTATATAGCTTCCCAGCCGGACTATTTTGAAATTCTTTTGAATCTGTGCCAAGCTCAATCATAGTTTTCCACAGATTAAATTTTTCTAACGCTATATTAACGCGTTTTTCTAAATCAGGTAAATTTTTCCGCGCAAAAATATATTCCTGAACAATCTTTTCCGTTTCTGCAAGCGCCATAGCCCCCTGCATAGCCGCGTATTGAATAGGATTTTTTTCTTCACTAATAATTTTTGTTGAAAGAGAAATAACATGTGTCATATAAATGCCAATACTGCCGGCAATAACAACAAGCGATGCAATAAGAAGAAAACCACCCAATAATTTGTTTCCTAATTTCATTTTCATATATTTCCCCCTTTACCTATAACCCTGTAGAAATAGACCTCTGTGCCTCTCCCTTATTTACCATTCAAAAAATCTCCTGCGCTTTAGTAATAGGTTTGTGAAATTCAGGCGTTTCCCTGTGCCCTGGATTGGAACGATCTGAGCTAAGCCAAACCGCAGGCGCAGCTCGCTACATTGAAGATTTGGCGATAGAAAAAAGTTTCAAGATGCAATGTGAGAGGAACGTCCTGAAATTGAAAACCTATTACGTTTGGGGATAATTCACAATTTATAAATTTAGCGGGTTATGAATGCGCACTAAAAAATTGAGGGGATGACATTGCGGGGCATCCTATTGACCCTCCTGCCTCCTTTGTCATCCCCACTTTTTTTATCATTATTCCTTTTTTTGTGCCGTCCCCGCAATCGCTATGATAAATTACTGAGGGCATGTCCTGCCCCAGCAAGGGATATACACTCAAACGTAATAAGTTTGTAAAATTTAGGTGTTTCCCTGCCCCCTGTTCTCTGTCCACTCTACTCTGTATTAATCTTCATAAATAGGATCATCAGGGAACATCGCTTTAATCTGCTCAGCTGTAACATCATACATCCCTGCCCCTGCAACATATGCTTTTCCGTCTTTTTCAACAAGGTAAACATATGACACTTTTGGAGAAGCCTCTGAATCACCAGGTTTTGGCCACATATAAGGAACCCAGCCTGAACCTTTTTCTTCAGCCAATTCATTCATTGCAACAAAAAGATAAAACCCATTAGGATCTTTAGATTCCAAAACATTCGTTCCATCTAATGCTTCTTTTATGGGATGCATCAGCATAATGCCATCCAGATTGTGAACCCAGATATACCCTTTTCCATCAGCAAAACGAAATTCTCCACCAGGATCTTTAAGCACCGCTAAAGCAGCGTCCCCCTGCTCGTTAAGCAGCTTAGCAGCAGCAATAACTTTTTCTTTACAAAGCTGCGGTGTTAAATTTTCAGCCTGCACAGCCTGAACCAAAAACCCTGCGACAAAAAACATCAAAAACATTCCCCAAATAATCCGTTTCATTGTTTCCTCCTTTTTTTACCATTTATTCTAACCCATTATCTATTTTTAACACGAACCTATCTTTGCCCCGCATGATATGAAAAGAACATGTGTAATTTTTCTTCAATGTTTTTTTATGGATTCATTTTTTGATTAACATATTTCATCACTGCCCATTTATGCCCATCATCAATTGCTGAGAAACATACTCCTATTTCAAATTTACCAGGACAAATTACCTTAACTCTCACAACAGAAGTTAAAACAACAAGAGGCTTGGATATTGTTACATCATCTTCCTTATAAAATTCAGCCTTAAACTTCTCCCATCCGGGTATTGTAATTTCTATGCGTAAAAGGTCTCCAATCTTAAATTCTGTATCTGTTTCAAATAAAGCGCCTCCAGCGCTATAATTTTTTGTAACAGACTTAATGTTATCTTCTGGGGCATCAAGATTAAAATCTTTTGCCGTAAACCTTTTATATTGCAAAATATCCTGTCGGCTCAACCTAACATATTTACGCTGCTCCTGAAAACTAAAATTATTTGAATTTGTTGACATAATCTTACCTTACCGATTCCAAATTATATAACCTTAGTATCTACTAACTTCACCAAATCCCCAATGTCAGGCTTAGCAATCTCACCATCTGCTCCAACACTCCGACATTTAAACCTTAATTCTTCACTAATCATTGATGAAAAAGCAATGCAGGGGAGCTTTCGCAATACCGAATCATCTTTAATCTTTTTTATAAGATGAAGCCCATCCATTTGCGGCATCTCAATATCAGTTACAAGCAAATTAAAATGTTCCTCAATATTACCGCCGTCACTACTAACCTGAAGACGTTCCCATGCTTGCTCCCCATTGCAGGCAATAACAGTTTTATAACCCGCAATTTCTAAATGCTCAACAATCATATTTCTAATAAATTCAGAATCTTCCGCAACAAGAATAACTTTTGAGTGCCGATCAACGTTACGGTCAAAATCATTATAGTCTGTTTTTTTTGGCATACTTATTCCAACTTTTGGATTTATATGAGAAGAAATTTTTTCAAAATCCAGCAAAAAAACCACACGTTCATCAATCTTTATAACTCCTACAGCATATCCGCCTTTTGTTTGCAGCATATCTGAAAGTTGTTCAACCTCTTTCCATGATATACGGTGTATTCTGGAAACAGATGTAACCCAAAAACCAACAACCATTTTGTTAAACTCAGAAACAATAATTCTGTTTTTCTTTTGCTCAACAGGCACATCTTCCCCAAGGTGTTTTGCCAAATTAATCACAGGAATAATTGTGCCTCTTAAATTTATTGCGCCTTGTATGGAAGGATGGCTGTCAGGCACTTTAACAATGCCTATATCCACTTTTATAATTTCACGAACCTTTGCAATGTTAATTCCATATAAAGAATCAGCGATATTAAACTCTACTATTTCTAATTCATTCGTCCCTGTTTGCAGAAGGATACCTGCCTCATTTTGATCTTTACCCACTGATTTAATCACTCCTTTGATAATTTTTATATTAAATTAGATTCCCTGCAAGCAGGACAGACCCGCTAAAAAATTGCGGGAATCCACTTAAGCAAAATTCAATCTAACGCAGCTTCTTTTTGTAACCTTTTGCAACTAAACAACTTAAAAAAAATTCCTTAGATATCAAGTTAATTATTTTCTACGCCGTTATTTTTATCACCTATATCAGCTAAAATTGAATCATGCATTTTGTATAAATCTAAAATTACAATCATCCGATTATCTAATT
>QNCH01000149.1 GCA_003645745.1 Candidatus Omnitrophota bacterium | reverse complement strand
TTTTTTGCTGAATTGGAGCAAGATATGCTAATAAAATTTTCACTAACTGTTCTTTACATTCAGTGCAGCCAATTGCAGCAGTTATACATTCATTCTGTCTATTTGCAACTAACTGAGGATTTGCAAACACATCATAATAATTATAAACATTACAGGTCGCAGGGTGGCCTGCATCTGTTTTTTTTATCCGCAATGGATCAGTAAACATACTTTTTACTTTTTTAGAAATTTCAGCAGCGCTATCTTCAAGTCCAATATAATTATTATAACTTTTCGACATTTTCCTGCGGTCTAAACCTAAAAGCCTGGGGAAACGCGTTAATTCAGCTTGCGGTTGGGGAAAAACGCTGCATTTCAATAAGTGGTTAAAACGTTTTGCTATTTCCCTGGTTAATTCAAGATGAGGCAGTTGATCTTCTCCTACAGGCACAAGTTCAGCTTTATATAACAAAATGTCAGCTGCCTGGAGTACAGGATAACCCAAGAAAGCATAATTATTTAATTCTCTGAGTTTTAGTTCACGGAGCTGTTCTTTATATGTAGGGCACCTCTCAAGCCAGCCCAGAGGAGTAAAACACGAAAGCACCATAAATAATTCCAGATGCTGCGGAACCTCGGATTGAACAAATAATGTTGCTTTTTCAGGGTCAATGCCGCAGCTCAGCCAATCTATAACATTATCTAAAGCATACTCTTTTAAACGCGCAGGATCTTTATACTCGCTCATTAAGGCATGCCAATCTGCTGCCATAAAAAAGCAGTCGTACTTATCTTGTAGTAAAACCCAACTTTTAAGCGCGCCAACTAAATGCCCCAGGTGCAACCTGCCAGTTGGCCGCATACCGCTTAAAATTCTTTTTTTCATCTCTAATACTTACAGTTTTCTACTAATAGTTTCAATATGATAGCATTCAATACGGTCATCAGGCTCTATTTTAGCAAAGCTATCCAAAGATAATCCGCATTCTGAGCCTTCCCCAATTTCTTTAACATTATCTTTATGTCTTCTTAAAGAATCTATCCTGCCCTCATACAAACAATCATCTCCACGAAAAAGCCTCACTAACTCAGCAGTACGGATAAATTTCCCTTTTTCAACCACACAGCCGGCAATTTTATTTTTTTTAGAAAGATTAAACACTTGCAGCACCTTACCTCTGCCAATAAATATTTCCTTTAGTATAGGCTTAAGCATACCTTCCATACTCATTCGAACATCATTAATTAATTCATAAATAATTTTGTAAATACGAACCTCTATTTTTTTCTGCTCTGTTTTTTCCTTAGCTTTAGTCTCTATTCCAACATGAAACCCAATAATTACAGCGTTACTTGCCAATGCCAACATTACATCAGATTCATTTATTGGGCCTACCTGAGAATGGATAATATTCAATTTAATCTCTTCTGTGCTTAAGCTGGTTAAGGAATCCATAATCGCTTCAAGAGAACCATGTACATCTGCTTTAAGAATAATTACTAATTCCTGTGCCCCTTCTTCTGTTTTTTGCAATAATTGCCCAAGATTCATTTTCTGATCAGGCATAAGTTGTTGCTCACGAAAAATTTTATTCTTTTGTAAAGACAATTCCTTAGCTTTTTTTTCATCCTGCACAACAAAAAATTCATCACCTATTTGCGGCAGCTGCGATACTCCGAAAACTTCTATTGGCATAGAGGGGCCAGCTGATTTTACTCTTCCTCCCCAATCATTAAGCAATGCCCTTACTTTTCCATAAGTTAAACCACAGACAAAAAAATCTCCTATATGTAATGTACCGTTTTGCACCAAAATCGTTGGTGTTGGCCCGCTGCCTTTAGACAACTTATTTTCAATCACCACACCCAGCGCCGGCCCGTTAGGGTTTGCTTTAAGTTCCAACAACTCTGCTTCTAAAAGAATCATTTCTAAAAGATGTTTAATCCCCAAACCATTCTTAGCAGATACAGGAACAGTTATAGTATTACCTCCCCAATCCTCACTATTTAAGCCTAATTTTGCAAGCTGGCGTTTTACATTATCAACATCCGTGTGCGGGAGGTCAATCTTATTAATTGCTACAACAATTGGCACACCAGCTGCTTTAGCGTGATTAATCGCTTCCACAGTCTGCGGCATAATTCCGTCATCTGCGGCAACAACTAAAACTACAATATCAGTAATATTCGCGCCGCGTGCACGCATGGCAGTAAAAGCCTCATGTCCGGGAGTATCTAAAAAAGTAATCATTTTACCTTTTAGTTCAACATTATACGCGCCAATATGCTGCGTAATCCCGCCTGATTCTTTAACCGTTATATTTGACTTTCTAATTATATCAAGCAAAGAAGTTTTACCATGGTCAACATGCCCCATAAATGTTACTACAGGAGGGCGTAACACCTTATTTTGCTGATCATTAAGTTTATGCTGCGATAGAAGTATCTCTTCCTCTGTCGGTTTATTCTTTAAATTATATCCAAACTCTTTACTAACTTTAACTGCCACAGAATCTTCTAAAATTTTATTTATATTAGCAATAACATTCATCCCTAATATTTTTTTAAGCAAAACATTAACGCTTATATGCAATTGTACAGATAAGTCTCTAACAGTAATAGGCATTCTAACCAATAATTCTTTTAACTGGACTTCTTCAGCCTTCTTTAAAGGTTTTTTTTGTGTTTTAAGTTCATAACGCAGTATTTGCGCAGTTTCATCATCTATAGAACTCATATGACCTTTAACCTGAATATGCAGTTTGCTCAAACTTTCGATTAAATCCTTACTGTTAAGGCCAAATTCTTTAGCTAATTTATAAACACGTACTCCCATATTTGCCTTTCATCTATACTCAAACGTAATTGATTTGTAAAATTTAGGTGTTTCCCTTTGCCCTAGATTAAAACGTTCTGACCTAAGCCAAACCGCAGGCGCAACTCGCTGCGCCTAAGGTTTGGCGATTGAAAAACGTTTCAAAATGCGGTGTGAGGGGGGCGTCATAAAATTGCAAACCAATTACGTTTGAGTATATTCTCTATAATGTTTCTTTTACCTGCGCAATAATTTGTTCAGCCCGCTTTTTCCCAACACCTTTTACTTTAATTAAATCTTCAACACTCACCTCAGATAAAGCAGATAGGTTATTATAACCTTGAGTAATAAGAGCCTGCATTATTTTATCCCCTATACCGCTGAGTTGAAATTTTTCCTGCGGCACAACTAATTCTAATAGATCATTTTTCCTTTGTTCATGTCCTGCCTGTTTTCTGTTACACACATTAATTGACCAATTTAACAATTTTGAAGCTAAACGTACATTCTGTCCATGTTTACCAATAGCAACAGATAAATACTCAGGATCAACAACAATATCTATTCTTTTCTCTTCCAAATTAATATCTGTTTGCAAAATTTTAGCAGGGCTAAGCGCTGCTTTTACATACTCAACAATATCTTCACTCCAACGCACAATATCAACTTTTTCACTCTGCAATTCCCTGACTATATTTTTTATTCTGGAACCTCTTACCCCAACACAAGCTCCCACACAATCGACCTTTTCTTCTTTAGAACACACAGCAACTTTTGTTCTCTCTCCAGCAAGGCGCGCAATGTCTTTAATCTCCACAATTCCTTCATAAATCTCTGGAACCTCAAGTTCAAACAAGCGCTTAACAAAGCCAGGATTTGTCCTTGAAAGAATTATTTGCGGAACTCTGTTTGTTTTTTTTACATCTAAAATCAATGCGTGTACTCTTTCCCCTTGTTTAAATTTTTCATTTGGCAGCATTTCCCTATGGAATAAAACTCCTTCTGCTTTGCCTAAATCAACAATAACATTCCCTCTCTCAAACCTATGCACAATACCATTAGTAATATCTCCAATTCTTTTCTGATAATTTTCAAAAAGTACTTCTGACTCAGCTTCGCGTATTTTTTGCGTAATTATCTGCTTTGCTGTTTGCGCCGCGATTCTACCAAATGAAGCAGATTGCACCTCTTCGGAATCTTTCAGCACAACAATTACTCCTGTATTAGGGGCGATTGTAACCTGTAAGTCGACATTATTACCAAACCGCTTACGCGCAGCAGATAATAAAGCTATTTCAATCGCAGAAATAATTACTGCCCGTTCAATACCTTTTTCTCTTTGTATATAATCTAACGCCGACAATAACTCAGTATCCATAACTATCACCTAACTTCTAATTTAGCTTTTAAAATATTATCTAATTCTATTGACAAACTTTCCTCTGTCATATCCAAAACAATACATCCTTTAGCAACATTTTTGATTACACCATTAAAACAACGTTTATTTAATACAAGCTCTTTAGTTGAAATTTTTACTCCTTTACCAATCGCCCA
>QNCH01000148.1 GCA_003645745.1 Candidatus Omnitrophota bacterium | reverse complement strand
GGAAGCATAATATCTAAAATAATCAAATCAACAAGTTCTCTGTCTAAAATTTCTAAAGCTTCTTCACCGCTTAACGCGGTAATACATTTAAACCCAGCTTTTTCTACATTATACTTAATCAGCTTAGCAATATGAGCATTATCTTCAACTACTAAAATTTTTTCTGTAAACATTTTCCACCTCTTTAGAGAACAGCGGTTGATATACTCAAACGCAACAAATAGCTGCCTTCTTGTACTACTACGGCCTTGTATCGGCCTTGCCATAGCTAATCTCTTTTAAAATTAAAAACTTTCTCCCCTTTTATCTTCCTAAAAAACCAAGTAGAGACTTGACCCCGGAAACTAAACAAATAATAATTCCAACCTTTCTTTTCTTTTTTCCCAATCAGGCATAATCTTTGTTAATAAATCATAAAATTTTTTATTATGATGTTTGTATTTTACATGACATAGTTCATGAGCAATAACATAATTAATACAATATTTCGGAACATAAACAAGCATAGGATTCAATATTACAGTGTTCTTCCCAACAAAACTTCCCCAGCGTTTACTCATTTTCCGTATTGATAGCTTAAAATTTTGCGAATAATTAAAACTATCTAACACCGCAATAAATTGTTCATGAAAGATATTCTCAGCACGTTTTTTATACCAAGAATCAATTAGCTTTCTATTGTAATTACCATTGGAAATCTTATCCTTAGTAGCGAGCAGCAATTTGCCTTTCGAGAGAGAAATCATATCATCTTTTGCCATCTTAACTACGAGCTTATATTGCCGCCCCAAATACAAAAAACTCTCACCTGAGATATATTCTTTCTCGTATCGATTCCTCTGAAACTTCTTAAAAAAATTCAATTGTTTATTCAACCATTTCCACTTCTTTCTCAAAAACGCCTCAACTCGTTCTTTTCCTGCTTCAACAGGACACCGGAGAACAATGCCCATATCAGGACATACGGTCAAACTAAGGCTTTTCCTTTCTTGCCTTAAAAGCTCATATTCATATCTATATTGACCATAAGTAAACACTTTCATTTTATTTAAAAATCCCCTGGTTATTCTCAGCCAATTCCATGATCACATCTAAAATATTCTTCATTTCCTCACCTGACAAATCAATGCCACGCTCACCCTTAACAACATCATAAACATAATCATCAATTTTATTACGCATTACTCTCTTAACCTCAGCATTTTTATACCAATCAACTATACTTTCCTGATGCAGAATTGAATATATATCAAGGATTATCCGCTCAAAATCAAAATTACTAAGCTTATGCAGCTGAAATATAAAATGTAAATTACGATAAAATATATCTGCCCCTGTTTTTTCTTTAATTCTCGCAGGCACACTTTCATCTTTCTTTTCTATGACATTATTAGAAATTTCTTTTAATTGTTTTAAGGCCTCAATATCCGCCATCTTCTCTTGACGCATCTTTTCAAGAATTTCGTGAATCTTTTCTGAAAACCTATGATAAAATTCAGGGTCAGTATTATACTTTTCATGAATAGTTCTCTTTGTATGCGCGGCTATTGCTTCTGCTTTTGATTTATCAGAACCTAAAAATTCAATAGCTTTTTCAAACTGTTCTCTATCTGTTATATTGATCTGCTTAGTTAAAAGTTCTACCCCTTGCGCGTTAACATATATATCCAATATATTGACTAAAGAACGTTTATACTTAGTTAAATCCACTCTATCCGCATACCGCAAACTTGCCGCTTGGCGAAGCTCAACAAGTTTCTTAATCTCTTTTTTATACACATCAATATGCCTAAACTCCTTAACAAAATCCTGCAAAGCTAAACATTCGTTAAAATTCCTTAAAAATTTATTAAACTCTTCATAAAACACCTGCCTTCTTTGTTCCCCATCTTCCTTACTATCGCCGCCTAAAACTGCTAAATATTCTTCACTATCGTTTTTATTCTTTATCTCTTTGAACAAATCATGCACTTGGGCATAACTCTGCTCAAGCTCGTTAATCTTCTCCTTAACATCGATCAATGCCCCCTTCACATCTTCTTCATCATAATTACCAAACAATTTCATCGCAGTATCAATATTCTTTGCGTTTTCAGAATAATCTATAATAAATCCTGCTGTCTTTGGCAACTCTTTATTATCATAAAGCCTATTTACACGTGCTATTGCTTGCAATAGGTTATGATCTCTTAAATCTTTGGCTAAATAAAGAATAGTATTGCATGGCGCGTCAAACCCGGTTAATAATTTATCTACTACAATTAGTATTTCAATTCCATCAGGGTTATACTTAAAACTGTCTATAACATCTTTTTCATATGATTCTAAACTTCTGTACCGTTCTTTTGATCTTTCTAAGTACTCAACGACTTCTTTCTTGTGTGTATCATCATCATCAACAATGCCATTTTCGCCGGATATAACAATTGCCGTTTGAATTTTCCCGCTAAACTCAAAAGCTTTTTGCATCAATACAGCTGAAAACTTTGATGGCGCGACAATTTGCGCCTTCAATCCTGTACCTTGAAATTGATCGCGATAATGCGCTTCTATATCAGCAGCGATATCTGAAATACGTTGAGGATTATCTTTAATTATTTTTGTATTAACCAGCCTTTGCAAATCTCTTTTAGTCTTATCATCTAAATCTTTGGTTAATGCTTCAGTTCGTCTATCAATCTGTTCTCTATTCTCAATTAAATCCACATAACGCCCTTCATAGATAAGCGGCAATATAATCTGATCTTTTAACGCGTCATCTATTGTATATTTATCTATATATCCGCCAAATTTTTTCCAGCTTTCTCTATCTTTCTTTAATAAAGGCGTTCCTGTAAACCCAATATAACAAGCGTTTGGCATTATGCGGTTCATTTCAAGGTTGGCAATACCGCCTTGAGTTCTGTGAGCTTCATCAATAAGAACAAATATATTTTTATCCAAATCACAGAAATCCGCACGTTTATTAGACGCCGAATCAAACTTATGTACCAATGTTGTGATTACATCGATATTCTTTTCTTTAATAAGATTTAATAAATGCTGGCCACTGGCAGCTTTTATCACGCCTTTTTTTAATCCGCAATTCTTAAAAGTTTCAGCAATCTGTTTATCTAAATCTTTTCTATCGGTTACAATAATCACGCGCGGATTTGATATATAAGGGTGTTCAATTAAAGCTTTAACAAATAAAACCATAGTAAGAGATTTACCGCTGCCTTGCGTATGCCACAAAAGCCCGCCACGCCGTTTATCTCCATCAACACCTTTTTGCTCTTCTTCCACCCGCATCAACATCTTAACAATCGCAAAATACTGCTGATACCTCATTATCTTTTTAATTCCCGCGTCATAAATAATATGATTCTTCGTAAAATCAAGCAGCCGTTTAGGCGCGAGTAAAGAAACAATCCCCTTATCCTGTTCTGTCACTAATCGAGTTTGCCTCTTTTTATACTCACCCAAAGCGCTTAAATCTTCACATACCTGCGAATATACCGATGAATCAATTGGTTTTTCAATATACCGCTTTACATATTTTTCTACTTCTTCTTTAGAAACTCCTTTTTCTTTCCAAATAGAATAAAATTTAGCCGGTGTCAATGTAGTGCCGTAACGGAACTCCGAGCCATTAGTAGCTATTAATAATTGAGGGTAAACAAAAAATTTAGGGCAATACTCTGCCAGCTGATTACGCCGCATTTGATTAATGGCCTCATTGACATCTACCCCTGATTTTTTATTTTCAATAACTACAAAAGGAATGCCGTTTACAAAACAAACGATATCCGGACGGATATTACTTTTACCGCTTGCTTTATATTCAATCGTTACCTGAAAAACATTATTTTCAGGGTAAGCGAAATCAATAAACCGAAAACTTTTAGAGATACTTTTCCCGCCGTGAAAAACCTTTATTGTTTTTCCGCCTGTTTTAGGCATAATCATGTTGTAGGCCAGCTTAGAAGTATCGATTAACCCTTCAAAAGGAAGGTTTTCAAGGTCTTCGACCGCGTCATATACATTCTTTTCACTAAATTTATATGTTTGCCCGTAAAACTCATATTCGTTTATTTCCATAAACGCTTTTGCCGCGATTTCTTTAAGTATAAACTTTGAAGTATCATTGTCTCTCTGGCGCATTACTTCTTCAGGTGAGATATAAATATAACCCATACTTATCAAAACCTCCACAAAAGGAAGCTGTGACTGCCTTATTTCATCAAAATCAGCTTTAATTTTTTCCATTACATTTCACCTTCTCCAGTAAATCCTCAGACGTTCTAATCTCACCGGTGATAAGTTTATTTAAAAGATATTTCTTCTGATTAGAAACGATCTCTCTTTTCTTCTCCAACACCTCAATCTCGTCATCTGCTTTGGTAAGGATG